>NZ_LWFH01000839.1:0-490 GCF_001635725.1 Oleiphilus sp. HI0066 | reverse complement strand
CAGTAAACACAGCGAAAATCACAACGGTCAGTAACTGACAAACGCAAATAGTTAATCTTTCGTCCAAAAGGATCAACTAGCGCTGTATTCGTTTGATTAGTCTGAGTCATAGATTGTCTCTAGTTTCGAACCGTCGTGTGTTTTAATGCCATTACTGGCAGTGCATTTAATTGTCTGCGTAGTAACTGCCGCTCTTACCGCCATGCTTTTCTAACAATCGAACGCCATTAACTTGCATCGCTTTATCAACAGCTTTACACATGTCATAAACAGTCAGCGCAGCAACGCTAACAGCTGTCAACGCTTCCATCTCAACACCTGTCTGCGCATTCAACTTACATGTACTAACAATGCGTAAGCGCGCCGAATCGTTGACGTCTTGCGGCTCAAAATCAATGCTCACAGCACTTAAATTTAAACCATGGCACAAGGGGACAAGTTCAGAACACTTTTTAGCTGCCATAATACCTGCAACTCGGCACACTGCTAA
>NZ_LWFH01000838.1:0-223 GCF_001635725.1 Oleiphilus sp. HI0066 | reverse complement strand
AATTTCAGGTGACGTCGTGTGGACTGCAGTTGATGGCTTCTCTGGTGCTACTTCACTTAGCCTCGCGGCAAGTGGTGGTGTCGAAGCGATCATGGCGAACAACATAACTTGGTTGGATGCATTCTTCGGTACCGTTCAAGGGTCGATGGGTGAAACATCAACGCTAGCGATTTTGATCGGCGGTGCGGTTCTTCTCGCAACGCGCATTGCCTCACTTCGTATT
>NZ_LWFH01000837.1:0-552 GCF_001635725.1 Oleiphilus sp. HI0066 | reverse complement strand
CCTGATTTACCACTATGGCAAGTTGCTTTAGGTATTTCATTTGGTGTTGTGATTGGTAAAGAAATCTTTGGTGGTACCGGTAAGAACTTCTTAAACCCTGCTTTGACTGGTCGTGCATTCTTGTACTTCGCATACCCAGCTGAAATTTCAGGTGACGTCGTGTGGACTGCAGTTGATGGCTTCTCTGGTGCTACTTCACTTAGCCTCGCGGCAAGTGGTGGTGTCGAAGCGATCATGGCGAACAACATAACTTGGTTGGATGCATTCTTCGGTACCGTTCAAGGGTCGATGGGTGAAACATCAACGCTAGCGATTTTGATCGGCGGTGCGGTTCTTCTCGCAACGCGCATTGCCTCACTTCGTATTGTGATGGGTGTGTTCTTTGGTATGACTGCGATGTCTACCTTGTTGAATCTAATTGGTTCGGACTCTAACCCAATGTTTGATCTGCCATTCTACTGGCACTTCGTTATTGGTGGTTTTGCTTTCGGTATGATCTTTATGGCAACAGACCCTGTGTCTGCTTCCATGACCAATACCGGTAAGTGGTTC
>NZ_LWFH01000836.1:0-346 GCF_001635725.1 Oleiphilus sp. HI0066 | reverse complement strand
TGGCGTGATTGGATTCCGACAGCAAACAACTTGGCAATTGTTCAAGCAGCGTGGCATGAATATTTAGGGATGTCTTGGGCTTGGCTTAACAAAACACTAAAAGAGGCGGTGTAATGGCGTTCAAAGGTGAAAAGAATTTTTCACACCGTAGTGCAGATAAAGTGGGCGTTTTATTGGTGAATCTGGGTACGCCTGAGGCTCCAACGGCTAAAGCGCTACGTAAATATCTGGCTCAATTTTTATCGGATCCTCGTGTTGTTGAGATTCCAAAACTGATATGGATGCTGATCCTACATGGCATCATTTTACGTGTTAGGCCTAGCAAATCTGCTGAAGCGTATAAAGA
>NZ_LWFH01000835.1:0-278 GCF_001635725.1 Oleiphilus sp. HI0066 | reverse complement strand
TACAACCCATGAGGAATTTAGCGAGGGTGAATTTTGGGCAATTGTCGGCGCCAATGGCGCAGGTAAGTCTACATTTTTAAAAGCCATATCCGGCGACAACAACTACACCGGCGACATTCTCTTACACGGAAAAGAACTTCGGCAATGGGACTCAATGGAGCGCGCTCGCCATGTAGGCGTACTTCCTCAGTCGTCAATTCTCTCATTTGCATTCAAAGCAAAAGAAGTCGTTGAACTAGGGCTCACACCACTTTCACTTAGTAGAGAACAAGCAGAGC
>NZ_LWFH01000834.1:0-1536 GCF_001635725.1 Oleiphilus sp. HI0066 | reverse complement strand
AAAAACTAACGGGCGCGCAGGAATGGCAGCCTTGCGGTTTGAGAGCGGGCAGTCTTTTGATGGGCGAGCGCTATATGAATATCTGCAGGCACACGTACCAGATTACGCGATCCCTCACTTTATTCGTTTGGTTGATGAGGTTGAATCAACGGGTACGCACAAATATAAAAAAGCGCCTCTGAAAAAAGACGCTTATGATCCGCAGGCTTGCGGTAGTAAGGTGTTTGTTCGATTACCGAAACAAAGCAACTTTGAAGAGCTAACTCAGTCGCTATACCTAGATATTATGTCATCAAAGCATAGCTTCTAAGCGAAAGCTTATTGGCTGCGATCTGAATATTCGCTAGCTGATTTATCGCCGCTATAAACCGCACCAGCGATTTTTTGATTGTGACGGCCAATCAGTTTTCGTTGCAGTTTTGTTTCGAGATTCAAAGCTTGGCGAATGGTTGATAGCCATGCGCCGTTATAGAGCTTCTTGGTTAAGCTGATGGCATCTGGCGATTTGTTTGCAATCTCTTTCAAGAAAGCAGTTGCTTCCGCCATTGGGTCATCGCATATGCGCGTCACGAGGTTGTACTCAGCTGCTTTTTGGGCATCAAATACTTCTGCCGTCATCGTTAATTCTTTTGCCTTATCGATCGAGCAAAGCTCTCTTAATGCGATCGAGCCGCCCATATCTGGTATGAGTCCCCATTTCGTCTCCATGATCGAAAATGTGCAGTTCTTAGATGTGTAGCGAAAGTCTGCTCCAAGCGCTATTTGCATCCCTCCGCCCCAACATTTGCCATGGGTCACAGCAATAACGGGAACAGGTAGGTCACGCCATACGTAGCTAACTTCTTGTGCAAGATTAACGAATTTAGTGCCCGGTTTGATGAGCAATTTCACGGCCGTCATTGGGTTTTTGAACATGCTTTTTACGTCGATACCAGAGCAAAAAGATTTGCCATCGCCGGACAAGATGACGCCGCGAACTTTCTTGTCTTTGGATATTGTTTTCGCTGTCTTAACGATTGCTTCAAACATCGGCATATCTAGGGCATTGTGCTTGTCTGCGCGAGATAAGGTGACATAGGCGATTTGGTCTTTGATCTCGACCTTAACTCGATCTTTAATTATTGTTTCTGACATAAAAAATCCGTACAGCTCATGACTGAAATGGGTTGGGACGATTATTTAAGATGTTGGATAGTATATGGCTTTCGCGTTCAATCAAAGTTTGCATTAGCACGTCCACATCACTCATTTCATAAAATGCGTCTAGCCCTCTTAACAGAAAACCATGGAGTTCTTCGAGCCCTGCTTTCTTTGCTGGCTTTTTTGTCCAATTAAGAGTTAGTCGAAGTAGTGGGTTGTGTGCATGCTTGTCTAAGAGTTCTCCAGCCGCCTTAACAAGGTCTAATTGGCGCTGCCGTTGCTGTGCGGTGGAGGCTTTCTGATAGGCCTCTACATAAAGACTCTCGTTGATATCGCTAGCATTTATGCTCATTAAATATTGTACGAGTTGATCATCTAATTGCTGAGTAAGTAAAT
>NZ_LWFH01000833.1:0-740 GCF_001635725.1 Oleiphilus sp. HI0066 | reverse complement strand
CTAATCGACCAAAGATTAGTACCGCTATTTATTATTTCCTTGTCGCGCGATATCCCACATATCTGCAGGAGAAATAACATCCCAATCAACTTTATTAGAGTCTGACATCGCCAGCATTGCCTGAATCAAGCTTGGCGCGCCGCCTGAGGGGGGCAAATCATATTGATCGGGATAGCCCACATCCGTTAAAAACAAACCATAAGGCTGAGCAGTCACATCGGCTTTAGTACGATCTTTCGCCGCAAGCACTTCAGCACACCACTCCACTGGATTTCGACCCGCACCTATCGACATAAGGACGCCCGCGATATTACGCACCATATGATGCAAGAAGGCATTGCCCTGAATATCCAGCACAAGAATATTACCGAAACGATTTACGCGAACGTGGTCGATATGCCGAAACGGCGATTTACTCTGACATCCAACGGCACGAAACGAAGTAAAATCATGCTCGCCCACCAAGCATTGTGCCGCTCGATGCATCAGCGACTCATCTAAAGCGTAATGACACCAAGTCATTTCGTCATAAAAATGCGCTGGTCGAATAGGATGATTAAAGATCACATAGTTATAGCGGCGATTAAACGCAGAAAAACGTGCATGAAACTCATCTGAAACCGGCTGCACCCAAGAAACAGAAATATCTGACGGCAGATTTGCGTTACAACCAAAAACCCAGGAGCGCGCAGTTCTTACAGATGTGGTATCAAAATGAACAATCTGATAACTCGCATGAA
>NZ_LWFH01000832.1:0-714 GCF_001635725.1 Oleiphilus sp. HI0066 | reverse complement strand
CGACGGTTCATACAGCATTACTGGTACGAAGATCTTTATCACAGGTGGTGAAAATGACCTGACTGATAACATCATTCATCTAGTGCTTGCGAAACTTCCGGATGCGCCAGCTGGATCAAAAGGTATTTCTCTTTTCCTAGTGCCGCGTAACAGTGTTGATAACAACGGCGTTGTAGGTGAAAACAATAATGTTACTTGTGGTTCAATCGAACACAAGATGGGTATTAAAGCTTCCGGTACCTGTGTTATGAACTTTGATGGTGCGCAAGGTTGGTTGGTCGGCGAAGTAAACAAAGGTCTTTTGGCTATGTTTACAATGATGAACTACGAACGCTTGAGTGTTGGTATTCAAGGTTTCGCCGCAGCAGAGCGCTCTTACCAAAACGCACGTGAATACGCACTTGATCGTATTCAAGGTCGTGCAGCAACAGGTCCTGTTAATACTGAAAAGCAAGCTGACCCGATTATCGTTCACGCTGACGTTCGTCGTATGCTTCTTACTATGAAGGCTTACACAGAAGGCTCGCGTGCTTTCTCTACCTACGTTGCAAGTTACCTCGACATTGCTAAGTTCTCTGATGATGCCGATCAGATTAAGCATGCAAATGCAATGATTGCACTTCTCACGCCAATCGCTAAAGCATACATGACAGACCGCGCATTAGATTCTTGTGTTGCTGGTCAGCAAGTATTTGGTGGTCATGGCTTTATTCG
>NZ_LWFH01000831.1:0-293 GCF_001635725.1 Oleiphilus sp. HI0066 | reverse complement strand
ACGGCTCTACTGTTATCTCTGAAGAAGGTGGTGCAGAGAAAGCAAAAGGCGGTTACAACAAAGTACGTGGCGACAAAGTTATCGCATACGCACGTGGTGTTCTTGATACAGCGGCACCATTGGCTTCTGGGTCACACGTTGGTAGCACTAAGTACGCAATTGAAGGCGGCAAGCTTGTTGTGTCTTTGGCTGACGGTTCAACAACTGGCCTAGCACAAGAAGAGAAGTTCGTTGGTTACACAGGTGATGTTGCGGCGCCGACTTCTATCCTTATTAAGAACAACGGTCTTCAC
>NZ_LWFH01000830.1:0-410 GCF_001635725.1 Oleiphilus sp. HI0066 | reverse complement strand
CCCGTTGGGCTGTGGAAGGTTAAACTAATTAACGGAATCTAAGCATGTAGAGCCGATGGCAGAGTGCTGACGGACGCGGGTTCGACCCCCGCCATCTCCACCAAACAAGCATAAGCCCCTGTATCCACGGGGGTTGAGCTTCCCTCAAGTCAGAATGTCACACAAGCTGTCACACAGCTAGGACGTTTGACTATGCAACTGCCCTACACTATCGTGCGCCACGGAGCGCTCTACTACAATCGACGCCTACACTCTGGCTTCCTTCGATTATCCCTTCGCACCTCTTGCGAGCGAGCAGCTCTCCGCTATGTAGTCCTATTAAATGAGTTAGTGGATAGAATGACCGTAAGACGAGCAAAACTAAAAGAAATACGCCAAGCCGCTAGAGTCTGGCTTGAACGCAATATCGA
>NZ_LWFH01000829.1:0-1029 GCF_001635725.1 Oleiphilus sp. HI0066 | reverse complement strand
ACCTCTGGTTTCGTTACCAGCGTCGAAGCCAAACGCTTAAAGGTTTCAATAAGTTTCGGGGATGATATGGCTTCGACGCTGGTAACGAAACCAGAGGTGCATGCCGAGTGTACAGTGGCACTCGTACTCCAATCGCTGTAATCAATAGTTGCAAATGATGACAACTACGGTGCTGCTCTAGCTGCGTAAGCAGTTAAAAAAGCACTTTTAGGGGTACGCCCCTAACGGTCTGTAACAAGGTGCCTGTACCGCGATACCGACTGTCACTCAGAACAGGACCGCACCACGGCATACTCGGGGTCGTGCTGCTAAATTTTACTGAGTTCGCCAACCACGTCCTGCCCGTTGGGCTGTGGAAGGTTAAACTAATTAACGGAATCTAAGCATGTAGAGCCGATGGCAGAGTGCTGACGGACGCGGGTTCGACCCCCGCCATCTCCACCAAACAAGCATAAGCCCCTGTATCCACGGGGGTTGAGCTTCCCTCAAGTCAGAATGTCACACAAGCTGTCACACAGCTAGGACGTTTGACTATGCAACTGCCCTACACTATCGTGCGCCACGGAGCGCTCTACTACAATCGACGCCTACACTCTGGCTTCCTTCGATTATCCCTTCGCACCTCTTGCGAGCGAGCAGCTCTCCGCTATGTAGTCCTATTAAATGAGTTAGTGGATAGAATGACCGTAAGACGAGCAAAACTAAAAGAAATACGCCAAGCCGCTAGAGTCTGGCTTGAACGCAATATCGAACATAACACCGTAACAGAGGCACCTAAGGCACCAGCAGAAAACACACATGACTTAGAGGTTGTGGGGTTAGAACGGGAGGATAAGAGCGCTAGCATCAAGGACTCGCAAGACATCGTCGATGAACGCCAGCACGAAATGATGTTCAGCAGCGACTGTAAATACTTGAATCAGGAATTCACACTCCAAGTAACCCTAGAAGAGAATAAGGTCTTAGCATACTACCATGCCCAAGCTAACGTAGCATTCCATAAACACAGACTTGAGCCGACCGCCGACT
>NZ_LWFH01000828.1:0-564 GCF_001635725.1 Oleiphilus sp. HI0066 | reverse complement strand
GCTGGAAAACTAAGAGACTTAGCGTTATTTAACTTGGCTTTAGACAGCAAACTACGCGGATGCGACTTGGTTAAACTCATGGTTCGAGATATCGCCCGTAATTCCGAAGTGATGGTTAGAGCGCAAGTCATCCAACAAAAGACACAACATCCAGTCGTTTTTGAAATCACAAGAAAGACCCGAGAGACAATAGCGAACTGGATTGAAAGTCGTTCGCTAAGCTCCCTAGAGTATCTATTTCCTAGCAGATCAAAATTAGGAGGACATATTACAACTCGTCATTATGGCCGTATCGTAAAAAGCTGGGTGACTAGCATAGATCTCGATCCAAGCGCATACGGCACTCATAGTATGCGCCGTACTAAAGCGTCAATAATATACAAGCAAACTAAAAATCTACGCGCAGTTCAAATACTACTTGGCCATACGAGCCTTGAAAGTACAGTCAGATACTTAGGCGTTGAAGTTGATGACGCATTAGAGCTTGCGCAGAACATAGAGATCTAAATCCCCTCATTCCACAGGGCTATTTGCGGGTAGCCCTTTCTAACCCGATACTGAGTC
>NZ_LWFH01000827.1:0-315 GCF_001635725.1 Oleiphilus sp. HI0066 | reverse complement strand
TCCGCAAAACAAGCACGAGATCGTGAGTATCAAGCCATCATGCCGCTTCGCGGTAAGATACTTAATACCTGGGAAGTAGATTCTGCCGAAATTCTTGCCTCCCAAGAAGTCCATGATATTGCTGTCGCAGTGGGCGTGGATCCAGGATCAGATAATCTAGAAGGATTGCGTTATGGCAAGATTTGCATTCTTGCTGATGCGGACTCTGATGGTCTTCATATCGCGACACTTTTATGTGCTCTATTTGTACGCCACTTCAAACCACTCGTTGAAGCTGGTCATATCTATGTTGCGATGCCTCCTTTGTATCGTATC
>NZ_LWFH01000826.1:0-301 GCF_001635725.1 Oleiphilus sp. HI0066 | reverse complement strand
GTTAATCGTTTTAGGGCCATTAGTAGGTAATGACCATTTAAGCGCTTTATTAATCGCCCTAATGGTGGCGGAGCCATCAATAAGGAAGCTGCTGTCCTCTTGCGCAGTGATATCTGAGCTGCTGGTTGTAGAGTAGTCCGTTGTGAACTCCCCAACAATTTCTTCTAAGATATCTTCCATTGTTGCAAGTCCCTGAACATCACCATATTCATCAACCACAATGCCGATTCTGCGTTTTGCTTTTTGAAATTGAAGTAACTGATGGTTTAGCGGAGTACTTTCGGGGATAAAATAGGGCTCA
>NZ_LWFH01000825.1:0-651 GCF_001635725.1 Oleiphilus sp. HI0066 | reverse complement strand
CCGCCGCAGCCTTTCATCCCAGGTTAAATCGAAAAGAAAATTCCCCAAGCTATAGGCAATAACAGATCCGTTATAAAGCTCCACTTTTTGAAATATGTGAGGATGATGCCCCAAAAAGATATCTACACCAGCATCCACTATCTCTCTGACACAATGAATATCATTTTCGGTAGGGGTGTCTTCTGCTTCAATCCCAAAATGCAAAGATAAGACAAGAATATCTACATCAGAGCGAATATGCTTAATATCAGAAATGACCGATTCTTTTTGAAACTCTGAGTAGAATTTCTGCCCTGGAATATAGGCTTCTTCAACTGCCGAATAACCTAAGAAACCTATCTTCAAGCCATTAACGGTTTTATACAAAGGTTTAGGTTTTCCTGTATTAGACTCCAAGCAACCAACTACATCTATTCCTTGACTATCTAAAATACCAACCGAATCTAAGAAAGCTGCTCCGCCATGTTGACAAACATGATTATTAGCAACGTTAACTACATTAAAGCCTCCAGATAAAAGTGCATCCGCCGCTTTCGGAGAGCCCCTGAACGCTACTGAGTGAAAGTCACTAGGATCGTAACCCTTATTAGAAATGACACTTTCTAAATTACCAAATACTATATCTCCACTCTTTAAGATTGGTGCAACATC
>NZ_LWFH01000824.1:0-838 GCF_001635725.1 Oleiphilus sp. HI0066 | reverse complement strand
ACCTTTTAGTGATCGTTGCCGTGCTCCATCTAATCTTTGCGTTTGGCTTTTTAGTAGCCTACAAAAAGCGTCTCGCCTAAAGGCTCATACTTTTAATTCATGTAGAGTCTACCGTTATCTCCTTCTCTAAGTATATAGACCCTTGGAACAACATGCTTTTCTTTGCAGCATTTCCTATGCTCGCAGCCGCTTGGGCACTCTATATCTCGAGAGACTACGACACATTTTTAATGTATTAAGTCCAGTTAAAACCAATCAAAGAGTAGTGACGCGCCAACTCTTCACTGCTCTGATTTCACGCAAGAAATCAATTAATAGTCACTAACAAGTCGCTTCGACAAACTTGAATGGCTCGATATCAAGTCCGATAGATCACCACTTACCAAACCACCATCCAATACTCGCCACTCACCAGCGACCATCACTGCATTCGCGTTGTGCGCACCACATAACAGGAGTGCAGCAAGAGGATCATGACTTCCAGAAAATCGTGCCTCATCCAATTTGAATAAGGCAATATCCGCTTGCTTTCCAACTGCGAGCTCTCCAATATCAGAACGTCCTAAAACAGACGCTGAACCTTTCGTTGCCCAACGGAGGGCATCAAAGTGCGTCACCTCATCGGCCTCATAACGCAGTCGATTGATTAACATGGCTTGTCGTACTTCTTGGATCATATTTGAGCCATCATTAGATGCAGATCCATCAACACCCAGCCCGACTGGCGAACCGTGTTCCTCCAATTCAAGGGTTCGGCATATCCCAGAAGCAAGCACCATATTGGATGAAGGGCAATGGCAAACGCTCACACCCGCCCTACCTAAGCGATGCAACTCGT
>NZ_LWFH01000823.1:0-340 GCF_001635725.1 Oleiphilus sp. HI0066 | reverse complement strand
AATATCTTGCATAAATCCGAAAGTTCTAGCTCGACTTACTTCTTTCACAAAAGATGTGCTAGAGAAATCGATGCTCGCTTGCTGACTACGCGTTTTGAAAACTGGGTGGTCAAAGTCGATAGAAAAACCAACCTTAAAGCCCTCGAAAGGAACAAAGGTCGCTACCTTGCCATCTTCTTCAACCGTAACTTCACGAGTAATGCGAATAAACTTCTTCGCAGCATCTTGTTCTTGAATTCCGGCGGACTGAATCAAGAAAACAAAAGGCCCCGCGGAGCCATCCATAATAGGCACTTCTTCTGAGCTCAATTCGATACGACAATTATCGATACCGAGGCCA
>NZ_LWFH01000822.1:0-792 GCF_001635725.1 Oleiphilus sp. HI0066 | reverse complement strand
CCAATAAATTCGCCGATTAAGCTATTACCAAGTAAATAAAGATCACCGATCGCATCAAGTATTTTATGCTTAACGAACTCATCGTCATAACGCAAACCGTCTTCGTTAAGAACACCGTCATCGTCTACAACGATCGCATTATCAACACTACCTCCGAGAGCAAGATTCATAGAACGTAAGCGTTCAATATCTTGCATAAATCCGAAAGTTCTAGCTCGACTTACTTCTTTCACAAAAGATGTGCTAGAGAAATCGATGCTCGCTTGCTGACTACGCGTTTTGAAAACTGGGTGGTCAAAGTCGATAGAAAAACCAACCTTAAAGCCCTCGAAAGGAACAAAGGTCGCTACCTTGCCATCTTCTTCAACCGTAACTTCACGAGTAATGCGAATAAACTTCTTCGCAGCATCTTGTTCTTGAATTCCGGCGGACTGAATCAAGAAAACAAAAGGCCCCGCGGAGCCATCCATAATAGGCACTTCTTCTGAGCTCAATTCGATACGACAATTATCGATACCGAGGCCAGCCATCGCTGATAGCAAATGCTCTACCGTTGCTACTTTTACGCCATTTTTAACTAGCGTAGTAGATAGCATGGTCTCACCAACATTCTCTGCGCGAGCGACTATTTCCACATTTGGTTCCAGATCCGTGCGGATGAAAACAATGCCAGAGTCGATCGGTGCGGGCTTCAAGGTCAAATATACCTTCTTACCTGAATGCAAGCCCACGCCCGTTGCGCGAATAGTGTTTTTGAGTGTGCGTTGTCTAATCATATGCGTACTTAAAATC
>NZ_LWFH01000821.1:0-841 GCF_001635725.1 Oleiphilus sp. HI0066 | reverse complement strand
AGCTTTAAACCAGAAACGATTGTGGGCACATTTGGTACTGCACATATTGATGTAAGTGGTCACTGGACTTATGTGCCAGATAATATCAAATCACAGTCATTATCAGGGGGGCAGGTCGAGCACGAACTACTGACTGTCCATAGTGCGGATGGTACAGCACATCAGCTAAATATCACCGTAAAAGGCACTAATGATCTTCCTGTAATAATAGGCGCTAGCACTGGCGCTGTAATAGAAGCGGGCGATGGTTCCAGTGGCAATGCCGATGCCACTGGAACGTTAAACGTAACCGATCCAGACATGGGCGATACCCCCAGCTGGCAAGTGGTTCAGGGGCAGGGCCGCTATGGTCAGTTGAGTATTGATCAACAGGGACAGTGGCATTATCAACTGGACAATACAAGCCATGCGACGTATACCCTAGCAGCTAATCAACAGGTAACAGAGCACTTTACTGTCACGGCCACAGACAGCAGCGGCACACCGGTACAGCAAACGATAACGATCGACGTGACGGGCACTAACGATGCGCCGGAGATCACCTCTATTACAGCTCAAGCAGCACATGAAGGCGATACGACACTAACAAAAGGGATAATTTATGTCGCAGAGCACGATAACCACGACCGAGTTAGCTTTTCTTCCCCGAGTGTCGACGGTTTTGTACTCCAGCAGAATGGGAAATATAGTTTTGATCCCAGTCACAGCAGCTACAATCATTTAGCCCAAGGCGATGTGCAAACAATTACAATTCCGGTAACTCTTACAGATTTGGCTGGAGCTAGTGACACGAAAAATCTTGTCATCACCTTAACCGGGACTAACGATGCGCCTGTCCTGG
>NZ_LWFH01000820.1:0-304 GCF_001635725.1 Oleiphilus sp. HI0066 | reverse complement strand
CAGAGAAATGAAGGACGTTGCTGATGATGTACGTGACGATTTGTTGAGTCTCCCTGACGCAGCCAAGATTGATCTGTACGGCGTGCAAGAAGAACAGATATACGTCGAATATGATAATTCAAAGTTGAGTGAGTTAAGTATTTCTCCTAGCCAACTTAGCGCAATGATTAAAAGCCGCAATATTATCATTCCTGGCGGGTCTATCACTGTGGGTGAAGAGCGCATTGAATTAGAACCATCCGGTAATTTTGAATCCGTTGAAGACATTGCAAACACAATACTTCCTATACCGGGTAGTAAAAGT
>NZ_LWFH01000819.1:0-276 GCF_001635725.1 Oleiphilus sp. HI0066 | reverse complement strand
ACACTAACCACTCAACGCACGAAGAATTCGAACAGTTTTATATGCTCACGATCTCTTCTCAGGAATTTCGTGTGCTCACGCTGATTCATCTCAATCACGACGATCAGAGCCGTGCTTACGTAGCGCAAAAGCTGAATGCTACAAGCGAAAGCCTAGGCGACGAACGCTTTTATGACTTTATTGGTGAGCTTGGCAACACCTTGTGTGGCTCAATCAAAAGAGGAATCAACGCATTTATTCCGAGCCTTGGCATGTCTACGCCGAATCGCTTAGAAG
>NZ_LWFH01000818.1:0-858 GCF_001635725.1 Oleiphilus sp. HI0066 | reverse complement strand
ATGCGCAGCCAAGAGCTCAGTGAGAGCTATAAAGAAAATCTTAACAAGAATGACTTTTTAACCACGACAACATTCCAAGACATTCAAGCTGGCGGAAAAATGATTCTGACAGATGTATCTGCAACGAATGAAATTGTGAAAGACCTCATTAGTCGCGTGCAAGTAGCATAACGAGAGGTATAGAAGATGAGTCAACTCGATTTCAACCGAGAAATTCAGCGATTATTCAAATCTGCGATGGATGAAACCTACTACTCAAGTGAAGGCATCGATGTAGTCAGCAGTGACACTAACCACTCAACGCACGAAGAATTCGAACAGTTTTATATGCTCACGATCTCTTCTCAGGAATTTCGTGTGCTCACGCTGATTCATCTCAATCACGACGATCAGAGCCGTGCTTACGTAGCGCAAAAGCTGAATGCTACAAGCGAAAGCCTAGGCGACGAACGCTTTTATGACTTTATTGGTGAGCTTGGCAACACCTTGTGTGGCTCAATCAAAAGAGGAATCAACGCATTTATTCCGAGCCTTGGCATGTCTACGCCGAATCGCTTAGAAGCTGGCAGCATGAAATACATGCTGTCTCAAAGACCAAGCTATGAAGCACACCAACATGTTGAGATAAATGGACAAACACTTTTTCAATGCAGCGTTTACGTATGCAACAAAGAAGAATTGAATTACGNGATTAAGCCAGTTTCTTTTGCAGAAGAAGAAATTGAAGACACCGAGTGCGGTGAACTAGAGCTATTTTAAATATAAGAAGAGGCAGTAATGACAAAAGAAACACAGATTGTCAGTAAAGTATTAGTACACGAATGCAATGATGACGCCCTAAGTGTATTGAAAGATGTA
>NZ_LWFH01000817.1:0-458 GCF_001635725.1 Oleiphilus sp. HI0066 | reverse complement strand
AAGATTGGCGTGGTCGCAATAATGCAGGCCCTGCTCTCGTTGATGTATATGGTTTGGTCTGCCCGCATCGTGGCTTGCCAAATATTTTGGTCAACGTTGAATTATCACGACGTTATGAAGTGAACGCCCCAAGGATTAACGTTCAAAACTATGCAGAACAAGTGTTTAAATCAATTGAGTACGCTGGGGTCGACTAAAGCATCTTAAGCCTTATAATGCTGCGGTTTATAGAAAAAACCGCTTAATATTAAAAGGGTGTATGCATGCTTCATACGATTAATGTTCTGAACTCCACATTTGCATCTATTGCTCGCTCTTGGCGAGGAACATCTAGTACGAAAGAGCATTATCAGCCCGAAAAACCGATTATCCTGTTTGATCGTGAAGGCGATCCGGAATGCCGTCTTGTTCGAGAAACGCTTACCGCGCTCAATCTTGATGTCACCATCATGCCCTGT
>NZ_LWFH01000816.1:0-561 GCF_001635725.1 Oleiphilus sp. HI0066 | reverse complement strand
AAAACGGGATGACAAAAAGGATAAGCCAGGGTGACACAGATTGGCCGGAGTCAGAGGAGGTCGTTGGGGTCAGAGTCCTTTTACTCTGACCCCAATATTTAGTGTCGACGTCATCCTGAAGCAGCGAACGAAGTACGTGCACATTTAGGATCTCTACAATGATCTACCCATTAGAGATATTCGAACTGGTATCCCCTTCATTCGCAGGCATCTGCAAATCACGCATACGCTCTTGCATAGAGGTTCCTGGCATATCGGTATAGGTTTTATTCCAGACCAAATCACTCAAAGAATCTGATGGCTTGTAATCAAGCGGAGCCATCATTAAGACCTCTCGAACAGCCTCACAATCAAAGTCTTTGCAAAGCAAATCGATACGATCAAGCAGTACCTTCACATCGTACCAAGCAAGCGATATTTCACGGCCACGCATAATACGCGAATGCGCGGTAGGCATCGGCTCATTACCGATCAAAAGCTCTTCATAAAGCTTCTCGCCCGGACGCAAACCAGAGTACTCAATCGCAATATCTCCGTCAGGGTTCGATTGATCTTTCAGCT
>NZ_LWFH01000815.1:0-316 GCF_001635725.1 Oleiphilus sp. HI0066 | reverse complement strand
CAATTCATTGTATGGGTTATGATCAGCTAACTCTGCAGGCTTTTCATCTGGATCGACATCAATAATATCTACTGCCACACCTTTTTCGGCGAGAACGATACGGACTCGGTGGCTATAGTGGCTTGCACCATCAGAAAAAAACGTCATCGACGACCGTTTGGTCACAACGCCCATACAAGAGCTCCTTATAAATAGAACGCATCGAAAATTCGATACATAGAATACAAAACTGCCAGAATTATACACACTTATCAAAGCGCGTCATAATTCAACACACGTTATAACAAAAAAGGCCGTTAGCGTTTGCCAACAGCCT
>NZ_LWFH01000814.1:0-3390 GCF_001635725.1 Oleiphilus sp. HI0066 | reverse complement strand
CCTTGTACACACCGCCCGTCACACCATGGGAGTGGATTGCACCAGAAGTAGTTAGTCTAACCTTCGGGGGGACGATTACCACGGTGTGGTTCATGACTGGGGTGAAGTCGTAACAAGGTAGCCCTAGGGGAACCTGGGGCTGGATCACCTCCTTAAACGAAACGTGCACGTTTCGGTCAGAGTTCACACGAATTGCTTGGTTGAGATTTAAAGAACAATAGGCCTGTAGCTCAGGTGGTTAGAGCGCACCCCTGATAAGGGTGAGGTCGGCAGTTCAAGTCTGCCCAGGCCTACCAATTATCAGAAGGCCGAGTCCAGAGATGGGGCTATAGCTCAGCTGGGAGAGCGCCTGCCTTGCACGCAGGAGGTCAGCAGTTCGATCCTGCTTAGCTCCACCAATTTCTGTTCATAACTAAAGATATTCAAAGCGTTGCTTTGAGTGTTTTTAGTTCTGATCAGAGAATCAGAATGTTCTTTAACAATTTGGAATGTGATAGTAGAAACGTTGTTAGTAGTTGTGATGACTATTAATAACATTGCTAAGGTTATTTGTTTTGCCATATATCAGCGGCAAAACATTTAACTCGGATAATGTAAGAAATGAGATTCATATCAAGCGTTATTCGGCGAAACGTTACGATTGGTCGTGTATGACACAAAGACTGGGATGGTAAAAGGTCGTCCTGGAGGACTCTTTGGGTTATATAGTCAAGCGACTAAGCGCATACGGTGGATGCCTTGGCAGTCAGAGGCGATGAAGGACGTAGAAACCTGCGATAAGCGTTGGGGAGCTGGTAAACGAGCTTTGATCCAACGATTTCCGAATGGGGAAACCCAACCGTCATAAGACGGTTATCTTGCACTGAATACATAGGTGTAAGAAGCGAACCCGGAGAACTGAAACATCTAAGTACCCGGAGGAAAAGAAATCAACCGAGATTCCCTTAGTAGCGGCGAGCGAACGGGGAACAGCCGATAATTAAAGTTGTAGTGGAACACTCTGGAAAGTGTGGCGATAGAGGGTGATAGCCCCGTACACGAAGCAGCTTTAGTTACATATTAAGTAGGACGGGACACGTGTTATCTTGTCTGAAGATGGGGGGACCATCCTCCAAGGCTAAATACTCCTGACTGACCGATAGTGAACCAGTACCGTGAGGGAAAGGCGAAAAGAACCCCTGTGAGGGGAGTGAAATAGATCCTGAAACCGTATGCGTACAAGCAGTGGGAGCAGACTTGTTCTGTGACTGCGTACCTTTTGTATAATGGGTCAGCGACTTAATTTTAGTAGCAAGGTTAACCGTATAGGGGAGCCGTAGGGAAACCGAGTCTTAATAGGGCGCACAGTTGCTAGGATTAGACCCGAAACCGAGTGATCTATCCATGAGCAGGTTGAAGGTTAGGTAACACTGACTGGAGGACCGAACCCACTGTCGTTGAAAAGCCAGGGGATGACTTGTGGATAGGAGTGAAAGGCTAATCAAACTCGGAGATAGCTGGTTCTCCTCGAAAGCTATTTAGGTAGCGCCTCGTGTATCACCCTAGGGGGTAGAGCACTGTTTGGGCTAGGGGGTCATCCCGACTTACCAACCCCATGCAAACTCCGAATACCTAGGAGTGCGAGCACGGGAGACACACGGCGGGTGCTAACGTCCGTCGTGGAGAGGGCAACAACCCAGACCGCCAGCTAAGGTCCCAAATTCATAGTTAAGTGGGAAACGATGTGGGAAGGCTTAGACAGCTAGGAGGTTGGCTTAGAAGCAGCCACCCTTTAAAGAAAGCGTAATAGCTCACTAGTCGAGTCGGCCTGCGCGGAAGATTTAACGGGGCTCAAACTATGAACCGAAGCTGCGGATATAGATTTATCTATATGGTAGAGGAGCGTTCTGTACGCTGTTGAAGGTGAATCGAGAGGTTTGCTGGAGGTATCAGAAGTGCGAATGCTGACATGAGTAACGATAAGGGGGGTGAAAAACCTCCCCGCCGGAAGACCAAGGGTTCCTGCGCAACGCTAATCGGCGCAGGGTGAGTCGGCCCCTAAGGCGAGGCTGAGAAGCGTAGTCGATGGGAAACAGGTTAATATTCCTGTACTTCTTTATATTGCGATGGAGAGACGGAGAAAGCTAGGCCAGCATGGCGATGGTTGTCCATGTTTAAGGTTGTAGGCTGGGGACTTAGGCAAATCCGGGTCCCTAAGGCTGAGAACTGATGACGAGATCCTACGGGATTGAAGTGGTTGATGCTCTGCTTCCAGGAAAAACTTCTAAGCTTCAGATATAAAGGAACCGTACCCCAAACCGACACAGGTGGTCAGGTAGAGAATACCAAGGCGCTTGAGAGAACTCGGGTGAAGGAACTAGGCAAAATGGTACCGTAACTTCGGGAGAAGGTACGCTGCTGCCGGTGATGGGACTTGCTCCCTAAGCTAGCGGCAGTCGAAGATACCAGTTAGCTGCGACTGTTTATTAAAAACACAGCACTCTGCAAACTCGAAAGAGGACGTATAGGGTGTGACACCTGCCCGGTGCCGGAAGGTTAATTGATGGGGTTAGCGTATGCGAAGCTCTTGATCGAAGCCCCGGTAAACGGCGGCCGTAACTATAACGGTCCTAAGGTAGCGAAATTCCTTGTCGGGTAAGTTCCGACCTGCACGAATGGTGTAACGATGGCTAAGCTGTCTCCACCCGAGACTCAGTGAAATTGAAATCGCTGTTAAGATGCAGCGTATCCGCGGCTAGACGGAAAGACCCCGTGAACCTTTACTACAGCTTCACAGTGAACTTTGAGCCTATTTGTGTAGGATAGGTGGGAGGCTTTGAAACATGCACGCCAGTGTGTGTGGAGCCATCCTTGAAATACCACCCTGGTATGTTTGAGGTTCTAACTCTGGTCCCTTATCGGGATCGAGGACACTGTGTGGTGGGTAGTTTGACTGGGGCGGTCTCCTCCCAAAGAGTAACGGAGGAGCACGAAGGTGCGCTAAGCATGGTCGGACATCATGCGGTTAGTGTAATGGCATAAGCGCGCTTAACTGCGAGACAGACACGTCGAGCAGGTACGAAAGTAGGTCATAGTGATCCGGTGGTTCTGTATGGAAGGGCCATCGCTCAACGGATAAAAGGTACTCCGGGGATAACAGGCTGATACCGCCCAAGAGTTCACATCGACGGCGGTGTTTGGCACCTCGATGTCGGCTCATCACATCCTGGGGCTGAAGCCGGTCCCAAGGGTATGGCTGTTCGCCATTTAAAGTGGTACGCGAGCTGGGTTTAGAACGTCGTGAGACAGTTCGGTCCCTATCTGCCGTGGACGTTGGAAAATTGAGAAGAGCTGCTCCTAGTACGAGAGGACCGGAGTGGACGAACCTCTGGTGTTCGGGTTGTGTCGCCA
>NZ_LWFH01000813.1:0-2838 GCF_001635725.1 Oleiphilus sp. HI0066 | reverse complement strand
GGTACGGATGGAATCTTCACCGATAATGGAGATGACACATATACCTTTGCACCGAATGAGAACTTCAATGGTAATGTCACCGTCGACTTTACCGTGTCTGATGGTCAGGGTGGTACCGATACGGCCCAAGCGAATATCGTAGTTGTTCCTGTGAATGACCCGCCAGTTTCAGGTAACTTGGCGTATGCAATTGATGAGGATGGAAGTATCACACTGAGCCAAGAACAGCTCTTGGCGCAAGCGAGTGATGTGGAGGGTGATACGCTCACGGCATTGAATCTACAGACAGCCAATCCGGAACTGACGATTACAGATAATGGTGATGGGACGTTCACGCTGACACCGGCTGCAAACTTCAATGGTGATCTCGATATTAGTTTCGATGTATTCGATGGTGAAGCGACAGTCGCAGCTAATATCGATTTGACAGTGAACCCAGTGAATGACGCCCCAACAGCCATAGATGATTATATGATTGCTGCAGGTCCGGGTGCAATTAGGCTCGATAGTGAGCTTGATTTGGGCAAAATGCAATATCAAACAGCCGATGGTAACTGGCATGATATGATCGTTGGCGTTGAATATTCAGCCGATACAGAGTTGCAGTATGTTCCAAATGATGGTGCAACAGATAATAGTATGGACGTCTTCATTGGAACATTTGATCCAGAAGATTCAACGGCAGAACCAGAGGATTGGGGATCAATCAATAATGGCGTTGCGACTTTTATTCAGGGTGATTTGACAGTCGTAACATCCATGAGCAACGGTAATGTTACAGCTTATAATTCTCAAGACACTCATATTGGTCTCGGTATTGGAGATCCCCGCCATAATGGTTTAAGTGATAAAGACGTTATGTCAGTCGAGATCTCAGGTGATGAGATCAACCATGTGACCTTCGAATTAAGCGGTCTAGGAAGTTGGTTTGATGCGAACAATAACCAGGCTACTCAGGTTGTGATCCGTGCGTATGATACACACGGCAATCTAATTGATTCACAAGGTGGTTTTCGAGAGAGTGGAAATCTAGAGGATAGTTACTCTTTCACTACAGATCAGCCCGTAGCTAAATTCGAGCTTGGTACAGTCGGCGGCCGTGGTCAATATGTAGTTAAGAACATGACGATTTCTCGTGTTTCAACCGAAGAGATAAAAGTCACGTCTATTCAGCCAGATGGCAGTGCAATTACAAATACGCATAGCTTAAATTTGACCGAGAATATGGATGATTCAGTTAATCTCACGGATGAATTAGTTGAAATCTCACCGAATATAACTGAAGTTTTGATCACCGTTGGCGAGGATAGTGTTCTAACTTTAACTCCTGAAAATCTGCTAAATAATGACTTCGATATTGATGGTGATGCTTTATCGCTTGTAAGTGTAGCTCCCTCAGAAAATACCCATGGAACCGTCGAGATTAATGATGCAGGGAATGTTGTTTACACACCAAATGGCGATTACAACGGTCAAGCTAACTTTACGTATACGATTGTGGATGAAGAGGGCTTGACGGATACGGCTACGGTTTATTTTAACGTAATTCCTGAAAATGATTCTCCGGCTGCTGAGGCTAAGTTTTTCGACGTCAATGAGGATAGTACCATAACGATCACGGATGCTGACTTGCTTGCAGGTGCAACCGATGTTGATGGCGATACGCTAACGATCTCAGATGTTTCGTATTCAGGTACGGATGGTGTTTTTATCGATAATGGAGATGACACATACACCTTTGCACCTAATAGTAATTTTAGCGGAAATGTTGAACTGAGTTATAAAGTTTCAGACGGTGTTGTGGAGACGCAAGCGCAAATTAATATTAACGTAATCGAGATAAACGACCCTCCAATAGCCGGTGCGACCTCTTACACAATGGACGAGGACAGTGTTATCACCATTACATCAGATCAACTCTTAGCCAATTCGTATGATATTGAAATTGGTGTGCGTCTCGAAGAGGTTACGTATACTGGATCTGATGGTATTTTCCAAGCACATCAGGATTCCGAGGGTCAGCCATATTTTACCTTTGCGCCAAATCAGAATTTTAATGGAGAGATTCTTCTTGGCGTAACAATCTCGGATGGCGAACTAACAGATACTACGACGGCGAGTATTGATGTATTACCCATTAATGATCCGCCTGTGGTCGGAGATTTGGCTTATGCTATTAACGAAGATGAAAGTATCACACTGAGCCAAGAACAGCTCTTGGTGCAAGCTAGCGATATTGAAGGCGATGACCTTGTTGCCGTTAATTTGCAGAGTATTGATGGAAATGTGTCGATTACGGCTAATACCGATGGATCCTTCACATTAACGCCAAATTCAGATCTCAACGGTGCATTTGATATTAGTTTTGGTGTCTTCGATGGCGAAGCGACAGTTGCAGCCAATATCGATTTGACAGTGAACCCAGTGAATGATCTGCCGGTCGCGCAGGATCAGAATTTCCAGATGAACGAAGACGGGACGATCACGCTTACAGATGAGGATCTGTTAACGGGAGCATCGGATGTTGATGGCGATACGCTGAGTATCTCAGATGTTGCATACACAGGTACTGATGGAATCTTCACCGATAATGGAGATGACACATATACCTTTGCACCGAATGAGAACTTCAATGGTAATGTCACCGTCGACTTTACCGTGTCTGATGGTCAGGGTGGTACAGATACGGCCCAAGCGAATATTGTAGTTGTTCCTGTGAATGACCCGCCAGTTTCAGGTAACTTGGCGTATGCAATTGATGAGGATGGAAGTATCACACTGAGCCAAGAGCAGCTCTTGGCGCAAGCGAGTGATGTGGATGGTGATACGCTCACGGCG
>NZ_LWFH01000812.1:0-1040 GCF_001635725.1 Oleiphilus sp. HI0066 | reverse complement strand
TAAGGTATTGATATAGATATCGAAATTGATCAATGAATGATCGGTATTTACGTGTGTCTTTAAGTTTGAAACACGTATCAAACATCACGTAACACTTTGCTACAAAACGGCCTGTTTTTCGGCGTACAAGTTCTGTGATCTAGCTAAGCTGAAATTAAGCGCAAACGAAATGCAAAACATTTTAAAAAACGCGCTGCTTACAACGTGACGAAATATCTAATCGTGATGTTGTAGAGGCCACAAGCCTCGCTTAAAGCTGCATATAAGCAGCTTGCAGTTAAGAGCAGGAAGCAAGCAGTACAAGCAGTAAGTGCGAAAGTAGTAAATATGAAAGGTCTTTCGAAAGAGAGACAAACAAGATGGCCCTAAGGTCACGATATAAAAATTTAATTCAGCAATTTCAAAACTAAATAAGTGTTCGGAGATACTATCCATGAAAAACGTATTCAAAAAAGCAGCAATCGCAACAACTCTAGTTTCAGGTCTTGGCGCAGGTATGGCTCACGCTGATACTTTCCAGGCTCTACTTCAAATCGTTGAGCCACTTCAGTTGACTGAAAATACGCAAATGAACCTTGGTCAAATCGACCCTTCAGCTGATGCGGTAACTTGTACGCTAGCTGCAGGTGGTGCGCGTTCAGGTACTGGTTGTTTTGATGCAGCAACAAACGGTGTAGAAGGTGTTATAGACGTAGCAGGTACTGATGGTCTTACTTTTGACATCACGCTAGGTCAGTCTTCTTCAAACGGTATGACTTTCGTACCAGCAATGATCGACAACGGTGAAGCGGCACTATCTCTTACAGGTGTTACGCTACAGGCAGCTCACCAGTTGACGCTTGGTGGTACTTTGACAGTTGATAATGCAACGACTGCAGCGGCAGCGGCAGCTACTGCGACCTCAATCGATTACGATGTTTCTGTTGTATACAACTAAGCACTAGTTGTAGAGAAACATATAAAAGGCGCCTTGGGGCGCCTTTTTTTGTTGTACTGCACGATCAAAATCTTATCTGAAAAATTCTTTCTTCAAAGGCTGA
>NZ_LWFH01000811.1:0-1701 GCF_001635725.1 Oleiphilus sp. HI0066 | reverse complement strand
GCCGGAAGAAAACATGGGTGACGTTGTTGGTGATCTTAACCGTCGTCGAGGGATTATTTCCGGAATGGAAGAGGGTCCTTCAGGTAAGGTTGTCAATGCCGAGGTGCCTTTGTCAGAAATGTTTGGTTATGCGACAGATCTACGGTCTGCGACGCAAGGCCGTGCAACATACGCGATGGAGTTTTTGAAATACGCAGAAGCGCCATCAAACATCGCAGAAGTTATTATTAACAAGTACTAACCTTTAAACGCTAAGGGGAATTACCGTGGCAAAAGAAAAGTTTGAAAGAAGTAAGCCGCACGTTAACGTTGGAACAATTGGCCACGTTGATCACGGCAAAACAACACTAACAGCAGCACTTACTCGTGTATGTGCAGAAGTATTCGGTGGTGAGAAGGTAGACTTCGCTAACATCGATAACGCTCCAGAAGAACGTGAGCGTGGTATTACAATCGCAACGTCACACGTAGAGTACGATTCAAACGATCGTCACTACGCGCACGTTGACTGTCCTGGACACGCGGACTACGTGAAAAACATGATCACTGGTGCTGCTCAAATGGACGGCGCGATCCTAGTATGTGGTGCGACTGACGGTCCAATGCCTCAGACTCGTGAGCACATCCTTCTTTCTCGTCAGGTTGGTGTTCCATACATCGTAGTATTCTTGAACAAAGCAGATCTTCTTGCTGAAGACTGTGGCGGTGCAGGTACTGAAGAATACAACGAAATGCTTGAGTTGGTTGAAATGGAGCTTCGTGAGCTTCTAGATCAATACGAATTCCCTGGTGACGACACTCCAATCATTCCTGGTTCTGCTTTGATGGCATTGAACGGCGAAGATGACAACGAGTTGGGTACAACTGCTGTTAAGAAGCTTGTTGAAGCGCTTGATACGTACATCCCAGAGCCAGAGCGTGCAATCGATCAACCATTCCTAATGCCAGTAGAAGACGTATTCTCTATCTCTGGTCGTGGTACGGTAGTAACTGGTCGTGTTGAGCGTGGTATCATCACTGTTGGTGACGAAATCGAAATCATCGGTATCCGTGAAACTCAAACCACTACTTGTACTGGTGTTGAGATGTTCCGTAAGCTTCTTGATGAGGGTCGTGCGGGCGAGAACGTTGGTGTTCTTCTACGTGGTACTAAGCGTGACGACGTTGAGCGTGGTCAGGTTCTATGTGTTCCTGGTTCTGTTAAGCCGCACACTAAGTTCGAAGCTGAAGTATACGTACTAAGCAAAGATGAAGGTGGTCGTCACACGCCATTCTTCAAAGGCTACCGTCCACAGTTCTACTTCCGTACTACGGACGTAACGGGTGCATGTGAGCTTCCAGAAGGCGTTGAAATGGTAATGCCTGGCGATAACGTACAGCTTTCTGCAGAATTGATCGCGCCAATCGCGATGGAAGAAGGTTTGCGTTTCGCAATTCGTGAAGGCGGTCGTACAGTAGGTGCGGGCGTTGTAGCGAAAATCATCGAATAAGATATTTCGGTACTGAAAAGGCCGCCTTTTGGGCGGCCTTTTTTGTTGTTATATCAGTTTGCAAAGGGGTTAATAGTGCGTGTTGACACGTTTGTGTGCAATGTGTACAATGCCGCTCCTTTTTTGTACAGGTGCTGCGAAAACATACTGTTTAAGCGGCGATAATCGGAGTTTTGTTAAGTATGCAAAGCCAAAAAATCAGAATCAGACT
>NZ_LWFH01000810.1:0-1788 GCF_001635725.1 Oleiphilus sp. HI0066 | reverse complement strand
TGATCTTGACGGTTTGAGCCTTACGCCAGTCGAACATTCCAGCGATGACTTTACATTAACGACTGCAGTAACGTTGACAGAGGGGGATGTTAGTGAAGTTGATAATGGTTCGGTAGAAGTGACTTTGGAAGCAGTCGCTGATGCGCCTGCGGTGAGTGCGAGTGATGTAAATGGTGATGAGAATAGTGCTATTGCCTTGGATATCACTGGTAGCCTAGCAGACAACGACGGTTCTGAGTCAGTTACTGGTTACACCATCAGCGATGTGCCGTTAGATGCTACGTTATCTGCTGGCACTGACAATGGAGATGGTAGCTGGACGTTGACAGCCGCTGAGCTTGCCGGTCTCACGATCACGCCAGCAATAGGCCATCTAAGCGATATCGTTCTGCAGGTCACGATTCATAATGAAGATGTTGATCCCGATGATAGCAGCCAAGTCGATAGCAATAGTGCAACGACGTCAATGACTGTAACAATTAATCCGGTTATTGATGGCCCGAATCCGGTTGACCCAGTCGATCCGACCGATCCAATCGATCCAACGAACCCGAGCGCGGATGGCAATCCATTAACAGGAACGGTAAGCACGTTAGAGGATACTGAGGTCGATCTTGAACTGGGTCCATTAACCGCTGTTGATAGCACTGAAACGATCAGCAGTGTCACGATCGGTGGTGTGCCAACCGGAGCGATTTTGTCAGCGGGTACGAATAACGGTGATGGCACCTGGACAGTGGATCCCGCTGATCTTGATGGTTTGAGCCTTACGCCAGTCGAACATTCCAGCGATGACTTTACATTAACGACTGAAGTAACGTTCACACAGGGCGATGCTAGTCAAGTTTATAATGGTTCGGTAGAAGTTACTTTGGAAGCAGTCGCTGATGCGCCTGCGGTGAGTGCGAGTGATGTAAATGGTGATGAGAATAGTGCTATTGCCTTGGATATCACTGGTAGCCTAGCAGATAACGACGGTTCTGAGTCAGTTACTGGTTACACCATCAGCGATGTGCCGTTAGATGCTACGTTATCTGCTGGCACTGACAATGGAGATGGTAGCTGGACGTTGACAGCCGCTGAGCTTGCCGGTCTCACGATCACGCCAGCAATAGGCCATCTAAGCGATATCGTTCTGCAGGTCGCGATTCATAATGAAGATGTTGATCCCGATGATAGCAGCCAAGTCGATAACAATAGTGCAACGACGTCAATGACTGTAACAATTAATTCGGTTATTGACGGCCCGAACCCGGTTGATCCAGTCGATCCGACCGATCCAATCGATCCATCGAACCCTAGTGCTGACGGTGATCCACTGACGGGGGCTGTCACTGTAGCAGAAGACGCAGTCTTTGATCTTGAATTGGGTCCGTTAACTCCCATTGATGTTAATGAAACAATGAGCAGTGTCACGATCGGTGGCGTGCCAACTGGAGCGATTTTGTCAGCGGGTACGAATAACGGTGATGGCACCTGGACAGTGGATCCCGCTGATCTTGATGGTTTGAGCCTTACGCCAGTCGAACATTCCAGCGATGACTTTACATTAACGACTGAAGTAACGTTCACACAGGGCGATGCTAGTCAAGTTTATAATGGTTCGGTAGAAGTTACTTTGGAAGCAGTCGCTGATGCGCCTGCGGTGAGTGCGAGTGATGTAAATGGTGATGAGAATAGTGCTATTGCCTTGGATATCACTGGTAGCCTAGCAGATAACGACGGTTCTGAGTCAGTTACTGGTTACACCATCAGCGATGTGCCGTTAGATGCTACGTTATCTGCTGG
>NZ_LWFH01000809.1:0-2117 GCF_001635725.1 Oleiphilus sp. HI0066 | reverse complement strand
TGCCCCCCTGATAATGACTGTGATTTGATATTATCTGGCACATAAGTCCAGTGACCACTTACATCAATATGTGCAGTACCAAATGTGCCCACAATCGTTTCTGGTTTAAAGCTAGACTCGCCATCATCTTTATCAACGATATGTAATTGGCCGGTTGTTAATTGACCACTATCTTCAACCACTTGTCCTGTCGACACGCCACTAATCGTCGCCGCATCATTCGTGCCGGTAATCGTGATGCTTGACGTCTGTGCAGTAGCCCCACCACGCGAATCGTTCACCTGATAACTGATTATTAGTGTCGTGCTCGCACCTGCCGCTAAGTGTTGAAACGTCGCACTGCCCGGGGTCACTGTTATCGTGTGACCATCAGCGGCAAGCGCAAAACCCGCTGGAATATGGGTCGTAGCGGCGGCCCCATCTAGCTCATAGCTTAAATGGCTAACGTGTAATACATCACCTGCATCTTTGTCACTGGCACCCTGTAATAAATCTACGCCATGGGTCGCATTATCTTCAATCGATTGATCTGTAACCGGTGATAGGACCTCGGGTTGAGCATTAACCGATAAGGTTAATGGTCTGGTCGTTTGTTGTACTTCCCCTCCGGCCGAGGCAATTGCGGTAATGGTTAAGGCTATATCACCGTGAAAATTTGGGTTCTGCAGATCGGCCTTAAGCCCATTTAAGTCAGCCTTATCTACCGTCCAAATTTTAGACAGGGCATTATAATTACCGTGGTTCAGCGTTGCATGATCCGGTAAGCCTGATATTTTTACCGTAAGTGTTTCGGTATCGCCACCGGTGTCAATAATTGCTGTGTGCAAGTCTAGCGGTATTTCTGCACCTTGCTGTACAAGGTGAGTAGTCGCTGATAGCATCGGCGCATCAACACTACCATGAATGTTAATGACCACATTGCTGATGACTTGTTCGCCATCGAGTGTGGTTGCAATCACTGGAATTTTTTCTTGTATGGTTTCATGCACACCTAGGTGATTGACTGCCGAGTTAGTATTATCTAATGCATAATGATAATGTCCGGCACTATCAATCGAGAATGTCCCATAAGTAGTATGCTGCTGAACTTGCGGCGTGAATTCTGGCTGATCAATACCATCTAAATCTTTGGCTTTTAATTCTCCTTTGACTTCAAATTGGGCACTATCTTCTTTCAGATCAGCCGTTAAACCCGCTGGCGAAATATCGGCTATACCGGCGTTATTAACATCATAGATATGCGGTGCTGAGGACCCTCCGTGATCATTCGTCACCGACAAAGTATGCTGCCCATTAGATAGGCCTGTAATAGCAACATCAAAGTGACCGTGAGCGTCAACCACCGTCGTCGCTATTGTGTGTCCTGCTTCAACGATATGGATAGTTTCACCGGCAACGCCGGTACCACTAAGTAGATTTGCTCCAACATGCAACTGCTGATAGGTACTAAAATACAAGTAATCCACTTCGCCATTTGGCGCACCATCGCAGACACGATTAATAATTCCGAGCGTACCATCTGAAAATTCTACAATACCATGTTCCCAGGCGTTACCCGTACCTGCTGCCCCGCCACTACCGGTATTCACAGTATTAGGAATATGGTGTGATTGCCACCAGCCGTGACTATCAATTCTGGCAAACCCTCCTTGGCCGCTATGATTTGTCGTTAAGGTAGGTTCATTACCTGAAGTCAATTCGTTATGGCTACTGCCTGGCATGTATAAGCCAACTATTTTCAAGCCTGAACTGACTGTCGATGTTTGACTGCCCCAGTCTGCCGTCGTATCAATCACCGCAGGGTCGGCACTGGCAACTACTTCAAGACTGGTTATGGATAATGTCGAAGTGGCGCCCACTGGCGAAGCATAGGCGGAACTAATAACAGGTTTATCTTCAGTCCCGGTAATGGTGATGCTGACTTGTTGGGTTGAGCCATCGGTCGCTGTGAAAGTATAAGTATCTACGACTTGTTGCTTGGCTGGGTCGGGGTCACTGGGTGATAAATCTTGTACTTTGCTTTGATCAAGGGTATAGGTCCATTGACCATTAACCATGGCTATATGGCCGTAGGTGGTGGTTGTACTGACAAGATCTGGGAAATCAGGTGTTTCGCC
>NZ_LWFH01000808.1:0-1401 GCF_001635725.1 Oleiphilus sp. HI0066 | reverse complement strand
CCGATTGTGCTGTAATGACACTCAAAGCGGGCGCGTCGTTAATACCTGTAATCGTCACCGAAATACTGTGTGCGGTGCCGTCTGCCGAATGGATTTGTATCACATCGGTCAGCGTATTATTGATCGGCGAGGAGCCTGCACCGAGCCGCTGCACGTCGCGACTTTGATTATCTAGATCATAGGTCCAGGTACCATTCGCTTGAAGGTGTAATGTTCCGTGTACACCCTGGATATCGCCCGCTTGAAAATGATCCTGACTAGCATCTTTATCACTTACACTGAGCGTGCCCGTCGCTTGCAGCGTGGTATCTTCTCTCACCATTCCGGTATCCGCACCGCTGATGATCGCCGTATCATCTTTGCCGTGCACGGTAATGGTTAAGTTCTGCGTATCGGTTGCACCGCTTTGATCGACTACGCCAACGGGTATTGTCAGCGTTTGAACTTGACCTGCCGCTAGGTGTTGGTAACTCGCATGGCTCGGATCAAAGCTATAGCTGCCGTCTGCATGCAGGGTAAACCCATCAACTTGCTGCATTACGCTGTAACGAGCGACTTCATGGTCGTCAGTATCCGTTGCTGTAAGCTGGCCCGTTAGCAATTGGCCATCCTCTGTCACACTTTGCGCTTGGATTTGCTGTAATACCGGCGCGTCATTTGTGCCCGTTAGGGTGATGACAAGATTCTTGGTATCAGTCGCGCCAGCTAGGTCAGTTACTGTCACAGGGATGGTGATGGTTTGTACATCGCCTTGCGCCAAATGGTTATAACTACCGTGGTTTGGGTCGAAGCTATAGCTACCATCTTGCTTTAGTACAAAACCATCTACATTCGGTGCACTAAAGGTAAGTTGGTCATTCGTATCAATATCCGAGCCGGTAAGCACACCTGTGGTCTTAGTGCTATCACCCTCTCTTGCCGATTGTGCTGTAATGACACTCAAAGCGGGCGCGTCGTTAATACCTGTAATCGTCACCGAAATACTGTGTGCGGTGCCGTCTGCCGAATGGATTTGTATCACATCGGTCAGCGTATTATTGATCGGCGAGGAGCCTGCACCGAGCCGCTGCACGTCGCGACTTTGATTATCTAGATCATAGGTCCAGGTACCATTCGCTTGAAGGTGTAATGTTCCGTGTACACCCTGGATATCGCCCGCTTGAAAATGATCCTGACCAGCATCTTTATCACTTACACTGAGCGTGCCCGTCGCTTGCAGCGTGGTATCTTCTCTCACCATTCCGGTATCCGCACCGCTGATGATCGCCGTATCATCTTTGCCGTGCACGGTAATGGTTAAGTTCTGCGTATCGGTTGCACCGCTTTGATCGACTACGCCAACGGGTATTGTCAGCGTTTGAACTTGACCTGCCGCTAGGTGTTGGTAACTCGCATGGCTCG
>NZ_LWFH01000806.1:0-2500 GCF_001635725.1 Oleiphilus sp. HI0066 | reverse complement strand
GAGTGCGAGCACGGGAGACACACGGCGGGTGCTAACGTCCGTCGTGGAGAGGGCAACAACCCAGACCGCCAGCTAAGGTCCCAAATTCATAGTTAAGTGGGAAACGATGTGGGAAGGCTTAGACAGCTAGGAGGTTGGCTTAGAAGCAGCCACCCTTTAAAGAAAGCGTAATAGCTCACTAGTCGAGTCGGCCTGCGCGGAAGATTTAACGGGGCTCAAACTATGAACCGAAGCTGCGGATATAGATTTATCTATATGGTAGAGGAGCGTTCTGTACGCTGTTGAAGGTGAATCGAGAGGTTTGCTGGAGGTATCAGAAGTGCGAATGCTGACATGAGTAACGATAAGGGGGGTGAAAAACCTCCCCGCCGGAAGACCAAGGGTTCCTGCGCAACGCTAATCGGCGCAGGGTGAGTCGGCCCCTAAGGCGAGGCTGAGAAGCGTAGTCGATGGGAAACAGGTTAATATTCCTGTACTTCTTTATATTGCGATGGAGAGACGGAGAAAGCTAGGCCAGCATGGCGATGGTTGTCCATGTTTAAGGTTGTAGGCTGGGGACTTAGGCAAATCCGGGTCCCTAAGGCTGAGAACTGATGACGAGATCCTACGGGATTGAAGTGGTTGATGCTCTGCTTCCAGGAAAAACTTCTAAGCTTCAGATATAAAGGAACCGTACCCCAAACCGACACAGGTGGTCAGGTAGAGAATACCAAGGCGCTTGAGAGAACTCGGGTGAAGGAACTAGGCAAAATGGTACCGTAACTTCGGGAGAAGGTACGCTGCTGCCGGTGATGGGACTTGCTCCCTAAGCTAGCGGCAGTCGAAGATACCAGTTAGCTGCGACTGTTTATTAAAAACACAGCACTCTGCAAACTCGAAAGAGGACGTATAGGGTGTGACACCTGCCCGGTGCCGGAAGGTTAATTGATGGGGTTAGCGTATGCGAAGCTCTTGATCGAAGCCCCGGTAAACGGCGGCCGTAACTATAACGGTCCTAAGGTAGCGAAATTCCTTGTCGGGTAAGTTCCGACCTGCACGAATGGTGTAACGATGGCTAAGCTGTCTCCACCCGAGACTCAGTGAAATTGAAATCGCTGTTAAGATGCAGCGTATCCGCGGCTAGACGGAAAGACCCCGTGAACCTTTACTACAGCTTCACAGTGAACTTTGAGCCTATTTGTGTAGGATAGGTGGGAGGCTTTGAAACATGCACGCCAGTGTGTGTGGAGCCATCCTTGAAATACCACCCTGGTATGTTTGAGGTTCTAACTCTGGTCCCTTATCGGGATCGAGGACACTGTGTGGTGGGTAGTTTGACTGGGGCGGTCTCCTCCCAAAGAGTAACGGAGGAGCACGAAGGTGCGCTAAGCATGGTCGGACATCATGCGGTTAGTGTAATGGCATAAGCGCGCTTAACTGCGAGACAGACACGTCGAGCAGGTACGAAAGTAGGTCATAGTGATCCGGTGGTTCTGTATGGAAGGGCCATCGCTCAACGGATAAAAGGTACTCCGGGGATAACAGGCTGATACCGCCCAAGAGTTCACATCGACGGCGGTGTTTGGCACCTCGATGTCGGCTCATCACATCCTGGGGCTGAAGCCGGTCCCAAGGGTATGGCTGTTCGCCATTTAAAGTGGTACGCGAGCTGGGTTTAGAACGTCGTGAGACAGTTCGGTCCCTATCTGCCGTGGACGTTGGAAAATTGAGAAGAGCTGCTCCTAGTACGAGAGGACCGGAGTGGACGAACCTCTGGTGTTCGGGTTGTGTCGCCAGACGCATTGCCCGGTAGCTATGTTCGGACAGGATAACCGCTGAAAGCATCTAAGCGGGAAGCCCCCTTCAAGATAAGTTTTCCCTGATTCCTTGAGAATCCTAAAGGGCCCTTAAAGACTATGAGGTTGATAGGCAGGGTGTGTAAGCGTTGTGAGGCGTTGAGCTAACCTGTACTAATTGCCCGTGAGGCTTGACTATATAACGCCAAAGCGTCTTCGAAAGAAGGCTGGGTGTATAGGCAACCAATCGAAAAATCGACGAATAATGAAGATATGAATCATAAGCGACTACTATTGCTTCCAATGTTAAAGACAACAGCAGAATTAAGTGTTGGTGTAACGACCGTAAGTTACTTCAACCAGAGTTTTGCCTGACGACCATAGAGAACTGGAACCACCTGATCCCATCCCGAACTCAGAAGTGAAACGGTTCATCGCCGATGGTAGTGTGGGAGGTCCCATGTGAGAGTAGGTCATCGTCAGGCTTCTAATATGAGAGAGGGCTATCTGGTTGGATAGCCCTTTTTTTATGTATGGAATTTATAGACAGAGCATTCACATGGGTACCATGTGGAGTAAGGCAAAGACTGCTGTAGCCAATTCTAGGTATACCCCGTAAGCATACAACGAGCTAAGCCTGTGAGCAAAGGTCCGTCGCGACCGGCTTTAATCTTCTAATGCAAAACTGCTGTGGAATCTCGTCCTTTTTATAAATCGCAAGATCA
>NZ_LWFH01000805.1:0-1749 GCF_001635725.1 Oleiphilus sp. HI0066 | reverse complement strand
TTCACCGATAATGGAGATGACACATATACCTTTGCACCGAATGAGAACTTCAATGGTAATGTCACCGTCGACTTTACCGTGTCTGATGGTCAGGGTGGTACAGATACGGCCCAAGCGAATATTGTAGTTGTTCCTGTGAATGACCCGCCAGTTTCAGGTAACTTGGCGTATGCAATTGATGAGGATGGAAGTATCACACTGAGCCAAGAGCAGCTCTTGGCGCAAGCGAGTGATGTGGATGGTGATACGCTCACGGCGTTGAATCTACAGACAGCCAATCCGGAACTGACGATTACAGATAATGGTGATGGGACGTTCACGCTGACACCGGCTGCAAACTTCAATGGTGATCTCGATATTAGTTTCGATATATTCGATGGTGAAGCGACAGTCGCAGCCAATATCGATTTGACAGTGAACCCAGTGAATGATCTGCCGGTCGCGCAGGATCAGAATTTCCAGATGAACGAAGACGGGACGATCACGCTTACAGATGGGGATCTGTTGGCGGGAGCGTCGGATGTTGATGGTGATACGCTGAGTATCTCAGATGTTGCATACACAGGTACGGATGGAATCTTCACCGATAATGGAGATGACACATATACCTTTGCACCGAATGAGAACTTCAATGGTAATGTCACCGTCGACTTTACCGTGTCTGATGGTCAGGGTGGTACAGATACGGCCCAAGCGAATATCGTAGTTGTTCCTGTGAACGACTTCCCTGTTTCAGGTAACTTGGCGTATGCAATTGATGAGGATGGAAGTATCACACTGAGCCAAGAACAGCTCTTGGCGCAAGCGAGTGATGTGGATGGTGATACGCTCACGGCGTTGAATCTACAGACAGCCAATCCGGAACTGACGATTACAGATAATGGTGATGGGACGTTCACGCTGACACCGGCTGCAAACTTCAATGGTGATCTCGATATTAGTTTCGATATATTCGATGGTGAAGCGACAGTCGCAGCCAATATCGATTTGACAGTGAACCCAGTGAATGATCTGCCGGTCGCGCAGGATCAGAATTTCCAGATGAACGAAGACGGGACGATCACGCTTACAGATGAGGATCTGTTAACGGGAGCATCGGATGTTGATGGTGATACGCTGAGTATCTCAGATGTTACATACACAGGTACGGATGGAATCTTCACCGATAATGGAGATGACACATATACCTTTGCACCGAATGAGAACTTCAATGGTAATGTCACCGTCGACTTTACCGTGTCTGATGGTCAGGGTGGTACCGATACGGCCCAAGCGAATATTGTAGTTGTTCCTGTGAATGACCCGCCAGTTGCAGGGGATACGTCTTTCAGCATGAATGAGGACGGTACAATTACATTGACACCTGCACAGCTTTTGGCGAATTCAAGTGACGTTGAAGGTGATGTGAGTCTGCAAGGTGTGAGCTACTCAGGATCAGATGGAACGCTGAGTGAGAATGATGATGGCTCCTTTAGTTTTATTCCGAATGAGAATTTCAATGGTGACATTGTCCTCGATGTGGTTGTGTTAGATGCTGAGGGTGCGAGTGATACGGCCCAAGCGAATATCGTAGTTGTTCCTGTGAACGACTTCCCTGTTTCAGGTAACTTGGCGTATGCAATTGATGAGGATGGAAGTATCACACTGAGCCAAGAACAGCTCTTGGCGCAAGCGAGTGATGTGGATGGTGATACGCTCACGGCGTTGAATCTACAGACAGCCAATCCGGAACTGACGATTACAGATAAT
>NZ_LWFH01000804.1:0-2340 GCF_001635725.1 Oleiphilus sp. HI0066 | reverse complement strand
CAAACTTCAATGGTGATCTCGATATTAGTTTCGATGTATTCGATGGTGAAGCGACAGTTGCAGCCAATATCGATTTGACAGTGAACCCAGTGAATGATCTGCCGGTCGCGCAGGATCAGAATTTCCAGATGAACGAAGACGGGACGATCACGCTTACAGATGGGGATCTGTTGGCGGGAGCGTCGGATGTTGATGGTGATACGCTGAGTATCTCAGATGTTACATACACAGGTACGGATGGAATCTTCACCGATAATGGAGATGACACATATACCTTTGCACCGAATGAGAACTTCAATGGTAATGTCACCGTCGACTTTACCGTGTCTGATGGTCAGGGTGGTACCGATACGGCCCAAGCGAATATCGTAGTTGTTCCTGTGAATGACCCGCCAGTTTCAGGTAACTTGGCGTATGCAATTGATGAGGATGGAAGTATCACACTGAGCCAAGAGCAGCTCTTGGCGCAAGCGAGTGATGTGGATGGTGATACGCTCACGGCGTTGAATCTACAGACAGCCAATCCGGAACTGACGATTACAGATAATGGTGATGGGACGTTCACGCTGACACCGGCTGCAAACTTCAATGGTGATCTCGATATTAGTTTCGATGTATTCGATGGTGAAGCGACAGTCGCAGCCAATATCGATTTGACAGTGAACCCAGTGAATGATCTGCCGGTCGCGCAGGATCAGAATTTCCAGATGAACGAAGACGGGACGATCACGCTTACAGATGGGGATCTGTTGGCGGGAGCGTCGGATGTTGATGGTGATACGCTGAGTATCTCAGATGTTGCATACACAGGTACGGATGGAATCTTCACCGATAATGGAGATGACACATATACCTTTGCACCGAATGAGAACTTCAATGGTAATGTCACCGTCGACTTTACCGTGTCTGATGGTCAGGGTGGTACAGATACGGCCCAAGCGAATATTGTAGTTGTTCCTGTGAATGACCCGCCAGTTGCAGGGGATACGTCTTTCAGCATGAATGAGGACGGTACAATTACATTGACACCTGCACAGCTTTTGGCGAATTCAAGTGACGTTGAAGGTGATGTGAGTCTGCAAGGTGTGAGCTACTCAGGATCAGATGGAACGCTGAGTGAGAATGATGATGGCTCCTTTAGTTTTATTCCGAATGAGAATTTCAATGGTGACATTGTCCTCGATGTGGTTGTGTTAGATGCTGAGGGTGCGAGTGATACGGCCCAAGCGAATATCGTAGTTGTTCCTGTGAACGACTTCCCTGTTTCAGGTAACTTGGCGTATGCAATTGATGAGGATGGAAGTATCACACTGAGCCAAGAACAGCTCTTGGCGCAAGCGAGTGATGTGGATGGTGATACGCTCACGGCGTTGAATCTACAGACAGCCAATCCGGAACTGACGATTACAGATAATGGTGATGGGACGTTCACCCTGACACCGGCTGCAAACTTCAATGGTGATCTCGATATTAGTTTCGATGTATTCGATGGTGAAGCGACAGTTGCAGCCAATATCGATTTGACAGTGAACCCAGTGAATGATCTGCCGGTCGCGCAGGATCAGAATTTCCAGATGAACGAAGACGGGACGATCACGCTTACAGATGGGGATCTGTTGGCGGGAGCGTCGGATGTTGATGGTGATACGCTGAGTATCTCAGATGTTACATACACAGGTACGGATGGAATCTTCACCGATAATGGAGATGACACATATACCTTTGCACCGAATGAGAACTTCAATGGTAATGTCACCGTCGACTTTACCGTGTCTGATGGTCAGGGTGGTACCGATACGGCCCAAGCGAATATTGTAGTTGTTCCTGTGAATGACCCGCCAGTTGCAGGGGATACGTCTTTCAGCATGAATGAGGACGGTACAATTACATTGACACCTGCACAGCTTTTGGCGAATTCAAGTGACGTTGAAGGTGATGTGAGTCTGCAAGGTGTGAGCTACTCAGGATCAGATGGAACGCTGAGTGAGAATGATGATGGCTCCTTTAGTTTTATTCCGAATGAGAATTTCAATGGTGACATTGTCCTCGATGTGGTTGTGTTAGATGCTGAGGGTGCGAGTGATACGGCCCAAGCGAATATCGTAGTTGTTCCTGTGAATGACTTCCCTGTTTCAGGTAACTTGGCGTATGCAATTGATGAGGATGGAAGTATCACACTGAGCCAAGAACAGCTCTTGGCGCAAGCGAGTGATGTGGATGGTGATACGCTCACGGCGTTGAATCTACAGACAGCCAATCCGGAACTGACGATTACAGATAATGGTGATGGGACGTTCACCCTGACACCGGCTGCAAACTTCAATGGTGATCTCGATATTA
>NZ_LWFH01000803.1:0-4071 GCF_001635725.1 Oleiphilus sp. HI0066 | reverse complement strand
ATATTTTACCTTTGCGCCAAATCAGAATTTTAATGGAGAGATTCTTCTTGGCGTAACAATCTCGGATGGCGAACTAACAGATACTACGACGGCGAGTATTGATGTATTACCCATTAATGATCCGCCTGTGGTCGGAGATTTGGCTTATGCTATTAACGAAGATGAAAGTATCACACTGAGCCAAGAACAGCTCTTGGTGCAAGCTAGCGATATTGAAGGCGATGACCTTGTTGCCGTTAATTTGCAGAGTATTGATGGAAATGTGTCGATTACGGCTAATACCGATGGATCCTTCACATTAACGCCAAATTCAGATCTCAACGGTGCATTTGATATTAGTTTTGGTGTCTTCGATGGCGAAGCGACAGTTGCAGCCAATATCGATTTGACAGTGAACCCAGTGAATGATCTGCCGGTCGCGCAGGATCAGAATTTCCAGATGAACGAAGACGGGACGATCACGCTTACAGATGAGGATCTGTTAACGGGAGCATCGGATGTTGATGGCGATACGCTGAGTATCTCAGATGTTGCATACACAGGTACTGATGGAATCTTCACCGATAATGGAGATGACACATATACCTTTGCACCGAATGAGAACTTCAATGGTAATGTCACCGTCGACTTTACCGTGTCTGATGGTCAGGGTGGTACAGATACGGCCCAAGCGAATATTGTAGTTGTTCCTGTGAATGACCCGCCAGTTTCAGGTAACTTGGCGTATGCAATTGATGAGGATGGAAGTATCACACTGAGCCAAGAGCAGCTCTTGGCGCAAGCGAGTGATGTGGATGGTGATACGCTCACGGCGTTGAATCTACAGACAGCCAATCCGGAACTGACGATTACAGATAATGGTGATGGGACGTTCACGCTGACACCGGCTGCAAACTTCAATGGTGATCTCGATATTAGTTTCGATGTATTCGATGGTGAAGCGACAGTCGCAGCCAATATCGATTTGACAGTGAACCCAGTGAATGATCTGCCGGTCGCGCAGGATCAGAATTTCCAGATGAACGAAGACGGGACGATCACGCTTACAGATGGGGATCTGTTAACGGGAGCGTCGGATGTTGATGGCGATACGCTGAGTATCTCAGATGTTACATACACAGGTACGGATGGAATCTTCACCGATAATGGAGATGACACATATACCTTTGCACCGAATGAGAACTTCAATGGTAATGTCACCGTCGACTTTACCGTGTCTGATGGTCAGGGTGGTACCGATACGGCCCAAGCGAATATCGTAGTTGTTCCTGTGAATGACCCGCCAGTTTCAGGTAACTTGGCGTATGCAATTGATGAGGATGGAAGTATCACACTGAGCCAAGAACAGCTCTTGGCGCAAGCGAGTGATGTGGATGGTGATACGCTCACGGCGTTGAATCTACAGACAGCCAATCCGGAACTGACGATTACAGATAATGGTGATGGGACGTTCACGCTGACACCGGCTGCAAACTTCAATGGTGATCTCGATATTAGTTTCGATATATTCGATGGTGAAGCGACAGTCGCAGCCAATATCGATTTGACAGTGAACCCAGTGAATGATCTGCCGGTCGCGCAGGATCAGAATTTCCAGATGAACGAAGACGGGACGATCACGCTTACAGATGGGGATCTGTTGGCGGGAGCGTCGGATGTTGATGGCGATACGCTGAGTATCTCAGATGTTACATACACAGGTACGGATGGAATCTTCACCGATAATGGAGATGACACATATACCTTTGCACCGAATGAGAACTTCAATGGTAATGTCACCGTCGACTTTACCGTGTCTGATGGTCAGGGTGGTACCGATACGGCTCAAGCGAATATTGTAGTTGTTCCTGTGAATGACCCGCCAGTTGCAGGGGATACGTCTTTCAGCATGAATGAGGACGGTACAATTACATTGACACCTGCACAGCTTTTGGCGAATTCAAGTGACGTTGAAGGTGATGTGAGTCTGCAAGGTGTGAGCTACTCAGGATCAGATGGAACGCTGAGTGAGAATGATGATGGCTCCTTTAGTTTTATTCCGAATGAGAATTTCAATGGTGACATTGTCCTCGATGTGGTTGTGTTAGATGCTGAGGGTGCGAGTGATACGGCCCAAGCGAATATCGTAGTTGTTCCTGTGAACGACTTCCCTGTTTCAGGTAACTTGGCGTATGCAATTGATGAGGATGGAAGTATCACACTGAGCCAAGAACAGCTCTTGGCGCAAGCGAGTGATGTGGATGGTGATACGCTCACGGCGTTGAATCTACAGACAGCCAATCCGGAACTGACGATTACAGATAATGGTGATGGGACGTTCACCCTGACACCGGCTGCAAACTTCAATGGTGATCTCGATATTAGTTTCGATGTATTCGATGGTGAAGCGACAGTTGCAGCCAATATCGATTTGACAGTGAACCCAGTGAATGATCTGCCGGTCGCGCAGGATCAGAATTTCCAGATGAACGAAGACGGGACGATCACGCTTACAGATGGGGATCTGTTGGCGGGAGCGTCGGATGTTGATGGCGATACGCTGAGTATCTCAGATGTTACATACACAGGTACGGATGGAATCTTCACCGATAATGGAGATGACACATATACCTTTGCACCGAATGAGAACTTCAATGGTAATGTCACCGTCGACTTTACCGTGTCTGATGGTCAGGGTGGTACAGATACGGCCCAAGCGAATATTGTAGTTGTTCCTGTGAATGACCCGCCAGTTGCAGGGGATACGTCTTTCAGCATGAATGAGGACGGTACAATTACATTGACACCTGCACAGCTTTTGGCGAATTCAAGTGACGTTGAAGGTGATGTGAGTCTGCAAGGTGTGAGCTACTCAGGATCAGATGGAACGCTGAGTGAGAATGATGATGGCTCCTTTAGTTTTATTCCGAATGAGAATTTCAATGGTGACATTGTCCTCGATGTGGTTGTGTTAGATGCTGAGGGTGCGAGTGATACGGCCCAAGCGAATATCGTAGTTGTTCCTGTGAATGACTTCCCTGTTTCAGGTAACTTGGCGTATGCAATTGATGAGGATGGAAGTATCACACTGAGCCAAGAACAGCTCTTGGCGCAAGCGAGTGATGTGGATGGTGATACGCTCACGGCGTTGAATCTACAGACAGCCAATCCGGAACTGACGATTACAGATAATGGTGATGGGACGTTCACGCTGACACCGGCTGCAAACTTCAATGGTGATCTCGATATTAGTTTCGATATATTCGATGGTGAAGCGACAGTCGCAGCCAATATCGATTTGACAGTGAACCCAGTGAATGATCTGCCGGTCGCGCAGGATCAGAATTTCCAGATGAACGAAGACGGGACGATCACGCTTACAGATGAGGATCTGTTAACGGGAGCATCGGATGTTGATGGTGATACGCTGAGTATCTCAGATGTTACATACACAGGTACGGATGGAATCTTCACCGATAATGGAGATGACACATATACCTTTGCACCGAATGAGAACTTCAATGGTAATGTCACCGTCGACTTTACCGTGTCTGATGGTCAGGGTGGTACCGATACGGCCCAAGCGAATATCGTAGTTGTTCCTGTGAATGACTTCCCTGTTTCAGGTAACTTGGCGTATGCAATTGATGAGGATGGAAGTATCACACTGAGCCAAGAACAGCTCTTGGCGCAAGCGAGTGATGTGGATGGTGATACGCTCACGGCGTTGAATCTACAGACAGCCAATCCGGAACTGACGATTACAGATAATGGTGATGGGACGTTCACGCTGACACCGGCTGCAAACTTCAATGGTGATCTCGATATTAGTTTCGATGTATTTGATGGTGAAGCGACAGTTGCAGCCAATATCGATTTGACAGTGAACCCAGTGAATGATGCGCCTGTTGTAAGCGCTAATATATCAGTAACAATAGAAGAGGACGGCACGTATACACTGACGCAAGCGGAATTGTTGCAATTTGCGTCAGATGTGGATGGCGACGATCTTACAGCCATTATTGGTGATCAAGGCAGTGAGACTACGATTACTGGTACGGTCCTCGATGCTGAAACTGGTAGCCCAGTTTT
>NZ_LWFH01000802.1:0-1152 GCF_001635725.1 Oleiphilus sp. HI0066 | reverse complement strand
GGTCATTTTCATTTTTTAGGTCGTATTAGAAGCAGCTAAGGTTTAGTCTTAGTGCGCTTACGAAGCCTTCTAATAATTATAAAATTTGGAGTAGACAATGGCTGTTGGTCTGAATCTTCTTTTCTTTGCCTTCTTGGCGGTGATTCTCGGGACATCTCAAAGTAATCTATATGACATGCTGGTATCGAATGCGATTGCCCAGGGCGTGTTGTTTTTCTGCGTGGTCGTAATTCCATTTTTGATCACCAAGCGAATGTCTTTCGTTGATATTGCATGGCCTTTTGGGGTCGCTTTAATTGGCGCGCATATCTTGATGATGGGCGATGCAGACCCTGTGCGAAAAACTGTGGTCGGTGCGGTGTATTTGTTTATCGGATTGCGTATGGGCTTAGGTGCTCTAACCATGGCTAAAACCACGGGTGTGATCTTCAAATATGAATTCCCGCGTTACGATTATCGCCGCACTATGCTTGATCAGAGCGGTTCCAAATTCACGAATGCACACATGCTGGGTGAGGCCGTCGTACAAGGCTTTGCCAATATGACTGTGTTGGCGGTTCCCGGTTTCTTAATTGCGACAAGCACAATTGAAGGAATTAGTATGTGGGAATATGTTGGGCTCGGTCTTTGGGGCTTGGCTTATCTTTGCGAATCTGTCGCTGATGGGCAGAAGATGTATTTTATCTCAAAGAATCCAAAAGGCGTTTGCAATATAGGTTTGTGGAAGTATAGCCGTCATCCTAACTACTTTTCTGAGTGGTTAGTTTGGACGGGGATTGTCGTTGCGACTGTGCCATCTTGGTTGGCGATTCAAAGTGTAGAGACGCCGTTAGTTTGGATTAGCTTAGGTATCTGCGCATTGTTTGCATCGGTAATGTTGTACATCACTTTGGTATACCTGACTGGCGCAAAGCCAGCGGAGTATTATTCTGTACAACGCCGAGCGGGGTACAAGGAATACCAAGACACAACCAACATGTTCTTTCCGTGGTTTCCTAAAAATAGATAGACTTTAAAAAGTTGGGGGCAAAAAATTAGGGTCAGAAAAGTAGTCTGACCCCAGTTTGATACAGCTTATTTCGCGGCTTTAAATGCTGACCACATGCGTGAACCTGCGCGGTCATAACGCGGGCCATTAATCGGTGCAGGGAA
>NZ_LWFH01000801.1:0-3041 GCF_001635725.1 Oleiphilus sp. HI0066 | reverse complement strand
CGTCAGCATTGACCGTACCGTGGCTAAACACTGCGCCGTCTGGCACTTGCGAGAACGTAACGCTAACGATACTTTCAGAACCATCTTGATCGACTAAAAGCGCTTGTATATCAATATTGAATGCAGTGTCTTCATTGATATCAACGTAACTATCAAGCAGTGTCGCCGTATCCACGACCGCGTTAACCTCAACATCCATCGTCGACAAGGTCTCAGACGTACTCACCTCTCCTGTCTCAGGATCGACATCTGCCACGCTCGCCAACACCGATAAGCTGAAGTCTTCGCTATCATGCAGCGGTGGCGTAATCGTTAGACCGACCAACTGATCGACACTTAAGGTCCAGCTATTGTCACCATTATCAACGCCAGCTGATAACGTCGCACCCACTGGCACATCGCTGATTACTATCGATTGCACTGACTCAGAACCATCAAGATCCACCAAGCTAGCCATAATATCGAGTGTAATAGCCGTATCTTCATCACCTATCGCAGGGGTCATCACCAAGGTTGGCGCATCCGCAACAGCATCAACCTGCACCGTAATTTGGTGACTACTGATCTCGACACTCTGACTCACTCCCTCAGGGTCAACATCTTCGGTCGTCACTTCAACAGTTAAGGTGATATCCTGACTATCATGGAGACTAGGCGTATAACTTAATCCCGCTAACTCTCCAACCGTTAAATGATATTTTCCATCCGCATCCATGACGCCAGCAGACAGCAAGGCATCAGCCGGCACACCACTAATCACAATGTCTGTGATGCTTTCCGAACCATCCGCGTCAGGTTGACTAATATCAAGATTTAACGCGATCGCTGTATCTTCATCTCCACGTGCTGATGCCACTACGACAGCCTGTTCTGAAACGGGCAACACTTCTACATTAAAACTAATCGTGTCACTCACTTGGCTAACGAGGCCTGACTCAGGATCGACATCATTCACCAATGCCGTCGCACTCAAGATAAAATCATCACTACTATGTGCCGGTGCCTGTATGGTTAGACTCGCTAAATCGTCGATATTCACGATCCAAACACCACTACCCTGATCGGCACCCGTTGAGAGCTGCGCGCCCTCCGGAACACCCTCGAAACGCACCGCAGTAATCGACTCAGAACCATCTAGATCGACAAGATCCGCCGTTATATCCAGGCTAATCGGTTCATCTTCGTTTCCGCTAATGTCGTTCGCTTGTAACGTTGGGACATCCGCCACTGGGATAACTGAAACATGATATTGTGCGGTGCTACTCGCTTCCGTAATCACACCACTATCTGGATCTTCATCCTGATGCGTCACCATGACATCCAACGTAAAGTCAGTACTGTCATGCAACGGAGGCGTTAACGTCAGCGCTGCTAGATCCTCAGCCAATACGGTCACTGTATCATCAGCATTGACCGTACCGTGGCTAAACACTGCGCCGTCTGGCACTTGCGAGAACGTAACGCTAACGATACTTTCAGAACCATCTTGATCGACTAAAAGCGCTTGTATATCAATATTGAATGCAGTGTCTTCATTGATATCAACGTAACTATCAAGCAGTGTCGCCGTATCCACGACCGCGTTAACCTCAACATCCATCGTCGACAAGGTCTCAGACGTACTCACCTCTCCTGTCTCAGGATCGACATCTGCCACGCTCGCCAACACCGATAAGCTGAAGTCTTCGCTATCATGCAACGGTGGCGTAATCGTTAGACCGACCAACTGATCGACACTTAAGGTCCAGCTATTATCACCGTTATCAACGCCAGCTGATAACGTCGCACCCACTGGCACATCGCTGATTACTATCGATTGCACTGACTCAGAACCATCAAGATCCACCAAGCTAGCCATAATATCGAGTGTAATAGCCGTATCTTCATCACCTGTCGCAGGAGTCATCACCAAGGTTGGCGCATCCGCAACAGCATCAACCTGCACCGTAATTTGGTGGCTACTGATCTCGACACTCTGACTCACTCCCTCAGGGTCAACATCTTCGGTCGTCACTTCAACAGTTAAGGTGATATCCTGACTATCATGGAGACTAGGCGTATAACTTAATCCCGCTAACTCTCCAACCGTTAAATGGTATTTTCCATCCGCATCCATGACGCCAGCAGACAGCAAGGCATCAGCCGGCACACCACTAATCACAATGTCTGTGATGCTTTCCGAACCATCCGCGTCAGGTTGACTAATATCAAGATTTAACGCGATCGCTGTATCTTCATCTCCACGTGCTGATGCCACTACGACAGCCTGTTCTGAAACGGGCAACACTTCTACATTAAAACTAATCGTGTCACTCACTTGGCTAACGAGGCCTGACTCAGGGTCAACATCATTCACCAATGCCGTCGCACTCAAGATAAAATCATCACTACTATGCGCCGGTGCTTGTATGGTTAGACTCGCTAAATCGTCAATATTCACGATCCAAACACCACTACCCTGATCGGCACCCGTTGAGAGCTGCGCGCCCTCCGGAACACCCTCGAAACGCACCGCAGTAATCGACTCAGAACCATCTAGATCGACAAGATCCGCCGTTATATCCAGGCTAATCGGTTCATCTTCATTTCCGCTAATGTCGTTCGCTTGTAACGTTGGGACATCCGCCACTGGGATAACTGAAACATGATATTGTGCGGTGCTACTCGCTTCCGTAATCACACCACTATCTGGATCTTCATCCTGATGCGTCACCATGACATCCAACGTAAAGTCAGTACTGTCATGCAACGGAGGCGTTAACGTCAGCGCTGCTAGATCCTCGGCCAATACAGTCACTGTATCGTCAGCATTGACCGTACCGTGGCTAAACACTGCGCCGTCTGGCACTTGCGAGAACGTAACGCTAACGATACTTTCAGAACCATCTTGATCGACTAAAAGCGCTTGTATATCAATATTGAATGCAGTGTCTTCATTGATATCAACGTAACTATCAAGCAGTGTCGCCGTATCCACGACCGCGTTAACCTCAACATCCATCGTCGACAAGGTCTCAGACGTACTCACCTCTCCTGTCTCA
>NZ_LWFH01000800.1:0-595 GCF_001635725.1 Oleiphilus sp. HI0066 | reverse complement strand
AGAGCGTCAGCAACTGTTGTGTCTGTTGGGTCGCTAGGGTTTATTGGGAATGCTGCAAGAGCACCTTGTGTAGCAAGGTTGACGTCGGTGTAGTCAACTTTTCCGTCCATATTTAGATCTGTCTGATCAGTCACGATCGCTGTCGCTGTGCTAACGCCAACAAAACGAGTGATCTGGTCGTTGAACCATAAATTAGGTTCAGCGATATAATTTAAAACTTTTTCATCCCCAGATGTGGTAAAGCTGTATGTCAGCGCAATATCTGCATCGCTATCTATTACAGGGATGCCCGCGATCGCGATAGGTTCCCATAAACCATTGATTAGCGCTTGGACTGGTTGTAATGCCGCCAATGAGCCAGAAAGCGGGTTGGTTTCGTCTGTCAAAGCTTCGTAACCTGCAGCACCTGGAGATTTAATGATTGATTCGCCTGCTTGATCAGTAATCGTATTCTTTACTACAACGATGTACCGAGTAAGTGGCTCAAGTACTGAAGTAGGATTGATACGGATGGTTGAGTTTCCGTCCAATACCTTATGTTCGATCTCGAATGTTGGTTGCGAAGATGCGGCTTGTGGAGGCTCTCCGATTGATA
>NZ_LWFH01000799.1:0-529 GCF_001635725.1 Oleiphilus sp. HI0066 | reverse complement strand
CCTGTCGACACGCCACTAATCGTCGCCGCATCATTCGTGCCGGTAATCGTGATGCTTGACGTCTGTGCAGTAGCCCCACCACGCGAATCGTTCACCTGATAACTGATTATTAGTGTCGTGCTCGCACCTGCCGCTAAGTGTTGAAACGTCGCACTGCCCGGGGTCACTGTTATCGTGTGACCATCAGCGGCAAGCGCAAAACCCGCTGGAATATGGGTCGTAGCGGCGGCCCCATCTAGCTCATAGCTTAAATGGCTAACGTGTAATACATCACCTGCATCTTTGTCACTGGCACCCTGTAATAAATCTACGCCATGGGTCGCATTATCTTCAATCGATTGATCTGTAACCGGTGATAGGACCTCGGGTTGAGCATTAACCGATAAGGTTAATGGTCTGGTCGTTTGTTGTACTTCCCCTCCGGCCGAGGCAATTGCGGTAATGGTTAAGGCTATATCACCGTGAAAATTTGGGTTCTGCAGATCGGCCTTAAGCCCATTTAAGTCAGCCTTATCTACCGTCCAAATTT
>NZ_LWFH01000798.1:0-603 GCF_001635725.1 Oleiphilus sp. HI0066 | reverse complement strand
GAGAAGTTGAGCGCAAACATCACAGCGCTCAAACCGATGATGAAAAACACCGCGTGGTTCAAGCCTAATAAAACAAGCTCAATGATCGGAAATAGCAAAACGAAAAACGATAACAGTTCTTTTTGCAGCGTTTTCTGAATCATTTCAGGAGCGACTCTGATTTACGCTAGTTTAATGGCCAGTGACTCTAGATATTCCAAGCTCGGAATCACCGCATATTCTCCATCGACCCTAATACGGCTATGTTCAGCAGGAGAATCGCTCTGCTCTTCTTCTTGAATGATATCCTTACTCACCTTTACTAAGCGCGGGAGACCTTGAGTGAGAATGGCGCTAAAAGGTAACTTCTGATTATCTAGCCCAACGCTATTAATTACAGCTATACGCGCTTGAGTATTCCGAGCGGGTTTCTCTTGGCCATTGGCAACTTCATAGCTTAGCAATGGAACCTGTATACCCCGCCACATAATATTTCCTAGAAAATATTCTGGCCCTTCTGCTTCTTGTGGTTTGGTATATTCAATTACCTCGGCCACACTCACGTTTGGCAACACCAACTTAGTGCCTTCAACCGGCAAATATAAACTCGAAATTAGCTCTGAT
>NZ_LWFH01000797.1:0-455 GCF_001635725.1 Oleiphilus sp. HI0066 | reverse complement strand
ACAACCCAGACCGCCAGCTAAGGTCCCAAATTCATAGTTAAGTGGGAAACGATGTGGGAAGGCTTAGACAGCTAGGAGGTTGGCTTAGAAGCAGCCACCCTTTAAAGAAAGCGTAATAGCTCACTAGTCGAGTCGGCCTGCGCGGAAGATTTAACGGGGCTCAAACTATGAACCGAAGCTGCGGATATAGATTTATCTATATGGTAGAGGAGCGTTCTGTACGCTGTTGAAGGTGAATCGAGAGGTTTGCTGGAGGTATCAGAAGTGCGAATGCTGACATGAGTAACGATAAGGGGGGTGAAAAACCTCCCCGCCGGAAGACCAAGGGTTCCTGCGCAACGCTAATCGGCGCAGGGTGAGTCGGCCCCTAAGGCGAGGCTGAGAAGCGTAGTCGATGGGAAACAGGTTAATATTCCTGTACTTCTTTATATTGCGATGGAGAGACGGAGAAAGCT
>NZ_LWFH01000796.1:0-741 GCF_001635725.1 Oleiphilus sp. HI0066 | reverse complement strand
CAGTACAGATATTCAATGCACGTAAACCAAGCTGATAGCCAACTTCTTTCGTGTATTCGTATTCGTTACGTTTGATTGAGTGACCACCCCAGCACACAACAATATCTGTCTCACAGTTTGTTTTAAGCAGGTTTGCATTACGTAATAAATGGAAAATAAAGTTCGTAACTTGCTCTGAAGACTTAAGGTTCAAGCTCGTGTTTTTCATCATGACACTGTCTGTGTAAATGATGTCTCTCACTACTGAGAACAAATGATTATTGATACCTTGAATCATATAGCCATCAACGAAGGCGCTTTCAGGCGCGTTCTTAATATCGAGTTTTATGCCTCGAGGTTGTTGAATGACGTTAATTTCGAAGTCTTTGTATTTTTCTAAGAGACTTTCACCGTCATCACTTAAGGATCCACAGTTCAACACAGCGAGTGCGCAACGACGAAACAGCTCTTGTAGTTGTTCGTTTTTCTTGTTGCGCAGGAGATTCACTTCGTGTCGAGACAATATGTCCATATTGCCTTTAGGTGTGACGCGAGCATTAATACCGTTGTTGTTCATACGCACTCTCCTTCGACGTAAGTTTTCGGCTTTCACTGTAAGTATAGTGTTGACGACAGTGAAGAACTGTAAATTGCTGCTACTTTGGCATTGTTTTCATATAGAATACCGCGCCTAGAAATTTTGGTTTGAGAGACAGCATGAAATTTATCGTCAAACTTTTCCCTGAAATTACCATTAAAAGT
>NZ_LWFH01000795.1:0-770 GCF_001635725.1 Oleiphilus sp. HI0066 | reverse complement strand
GAAGGAGTCTATCTTGCTCCTTCAGCATTTGAAGCTGGCTTTGTTTCTAGCGCACACTCAGATGAAGTCATCGCGGCTACAATTGCTGCTGCCGAAAAAGTAATGGCACGTTTATAAGACTTGCTGCGCAAGAAGGCGCCTTAGTTCTTTTTCTATTTTTCAAATTTCGTCTTGATAGACGAGTTAAGGGAGTGCGCTGACACTCCCTTAACAATCCCAGTCAGCCCCTACCTCCTAGCCCTACGGGTTCATTCGTTGCTCAAGAATAAACAGCGCCTGCGGAACTCGCCTTCGGCTCAGACAGTCCTCGGCGTTCACCTGTTTATCCTTTGCGCGACTCATCTAGTCAGAAGAGGAAAGTTGGTGCAAACAATATACTTTATCAGAGCCAGCCCCTCTCATCTCGAGAGACGAAAGCGCGCTAGTGACAATCGGAAATACGCGAGGACTGTCTGAACGACCAAAGGGAGAGAGTTCCTCAGCGCCGATTGGAACAAGAGATTGAGTGAAGCCGCAGGCCACGAGAGTTGGGGCGCCTTTAGATTATTAAGACCTTTGACGTCAAAGGTCTTAATGCGCCGTCGGCCGCCGCCGACAGGAAAAGAAGTATTAAACTCAAAGTACTATCGAATGTAGCACTACCTTCAAGTCGTCCATCAAGACGAAAACTGAAGAAGAGTAGAAATTAGAAAGCATCACAAAAACCTCTCCAGCACCGAATTCAAAAATTACGCTTGCTGGAGATGGGCGTCTACTTCGATACCGTAAGT
>NZ_LWFH01000794.1:0-1206 GCF_001635725.1 Oleiphilus sp. HI0066 | reverse complement strand
TTCTTGTATATGTGGCGAGCTCCTTTTTTGAGGTTTGCTTCTACGACATGCACTCGGTGTAATTCCCAGCGCACATACTCTGGGTTCAAGTGCCCAGGCATAACTAAGTCATCGTATTTAACACCCTCACGCCCAATCTTATAGTTATTGTACGGAATAAAGATTTCCTGAACGCCTTTATATTCCCAATCATAGCGATCAGGCGCGCCATTATACATATCTGTGTCGTCAGCGGTACGAGTATTATCCGATGAAGCAATCGGAGAATCGTAAGCTAAGTTTGGAGCACGACGCACACGGCGCTGTCCAGCATTGTAATCCCATGCTTGGCGTGCATCTTCAGACTGGTCTAATGTTTCGTGAACAAGCAAAGCACCACCAGCAAGTCGCGCAGGCGCTTTGTTAAAGGTTAAGAAATAGAACAAGATGTTATCCATTTCTTTAAAGCTTCCCTCTGGGTTATGGAAGTTAAAGAAAACCTCTTGTTGCTTGGTTATAGGCGTGAATCGGCCATCTCTTTGAACGGCAACCTCTGTGTAGCGACCTTCAAGAAAAATACCGCGCCAACGTGTTAAATGGTTCCAGATCGCTTGCAAAGCTTTGTCTTGATTGCTGCCATGAAGTATTGGAAATGGGATGCCACCGTATGCGTCATTAATTCCCACACCGCCCTTTGACAAGGTAGCGGTCGTCGCATTTTCTTTCGTATTTTGATTTACCCAATCCGGCATAGCATGTGTGCGTCGAGTTGGGTAAACATCCATTGAAAAGCTATTTGGATAAGCTTCCATCAAGGCGTATTGCCCTGGAGTCATATATTTCTCAAAGCCTGGATAGTTGCTTTTATCAATGCTGAATTTAATTTTGTCATCGGGAAAAGGATCTACATGATGGTGCCCTGCCCCTTCATATCCAGCCGGCGGCGTCTTTAGACCACCATTCCAAGCAGGTATCGTACCCGCTTCATTGCCTTCCATTATAGAGCCAAACGGCGTAAGGGACTTGCCCAGTTTATCGGCCTCAGCTTGCGATACTTTCGCATCAACACTCGCAGCAAACGTACCGCAAGCAAGCACCGAGCCTAAAAGCAATGTTCTTATTGTCATGAGATTTCCTTTATTAAAACAAGGCTGATCCACAAGAAAAGGATCTGAAAAGCCAATGCAGTTTTATAACTATATCTAATTAACTTTTAGCAGAAATTTC
>NZ_LWFH01000793.1:0-774 GCF_001635725.1 Oleiphilus sp. HI0066 | reverse complement strand
AGGCTACCGGTAGCTGGCTGGTAACCATTGGTATAGGAATGAATGTGAGCATGAGTGAACGTCAGGCAAGTCAAATTGATCAGCCTTGGACTGCGATCGCTCAGCATGTAGACGTTGAAAGAAATGAATTGGCGGGTCGGTTATTGGAGAGCCTGCTGAATAATATGTCGATTTTTAGAGAAAAAGGGTTTGAGGCATATGTCGATGAGTATGGAAAGTTTGATGCGCTAAAAAATCGTTCAGTGAAAGTGATTGGGCCTGATGTAGAGGGCGTTGCTTTAGGTGTTGATTTGCAGGGCGGATTGCAGTTAAAGGTAGATGATGGAGTGAAGGTGTTTCATTCAGGTGAAGTGAGTGTGCGTCCAATATGATTCTGCAATTAGACGTTGGGAATACTAGAGCTAAATGGCGAGTGTTTGATGGTGATAGGGTATTTGGTCGCGGCGCAGAGTTGCAAGAGGATCTGTTAGATGTGCTATGCCAACAGTTGCCNAATGATGAGGATCTCTCGGTTCAGGTAACTTCGGTTGCCGGTAATCGATCGCTCGAAGATCTCATTAATTCATTAAAGTGCCGTTTTAATGTGTCTTCTATATATATAGCTCGCTCCGTAAAGCGTATGGGTGAAGTCGAATTTGGCTATAAAATTCCAGAGCATCAAGGTGTCGATCGATGTCTTGCGATGCTTGCGGCTTACTCAAAGTGCTTATCGGACTATAAGGGTGTCGTGGTTGTCGATGCCGGAAGTGCTTTAACTGTTGATGTTGTGAACTG
>NZ_LWFH01000792.1:0-671 GCF_001635725.1 Oleiphilus sp. HI0066 | reverse complement strand
ATTCACGCCGCTAGTACAAGATGTCATTCAAACAACGTTATATATAGGAAGTAATAACAATTAAGGAATGTTGTACGTCGTTTTAATATAAAAACAAAAGGAATCGATGATGCAATTCAAACTAAAGAAAGTATTCTTAGCGAGCGCCATATTCTTTGGCATGCTCATTCAAAGCTCTGCAGCTAACGCTATCTGTTGGTGGTGGCAAGATTGCAAAGCTTATCAAACTCAGCATCCAATTGTTTTGGTACATGGTCTGTCTGGGTTCGACAGCATCTTAGGCATAGATTATTTCTATGGCGTGAAAGGCGAATTGGAAGAACGCGGTGCAACGGTTTACATTCCTAATGTTACAGCATGGGAAGACGGCTACGTACGTGGCGAACAGCTGTTGGCTTACTTAGAAGAGTTGCAAGCGATCACAGGTGCACAAAAGTTCAACTTGATCGGCCATAGCTTAGGTTCACCAACTAGCCGTTATGTTGCAGGTGTCCGTCCAGACTTAGTTGCTTCTGTTACCTCAGTAAACGGTGCAAACAGTGGATCAGGTTTTGCGGATGCAGCGAGAGGAATCGTTCCTGTAGGTGGTGGTACAGAGGCGCTGATCGAAGGTGCACTTAACTTCCTTGGAGACATTATTGACGCTCTTGCCGGCAATTCTGAATACACGC
>NZ_LWFH01000791.1:0-2766 GCF_001635725.1 Oleiphilus sp. HI0066 | reverse complement strand
CTTGTTCAGTTTCGGAAATAGAATCAATCTGCTGCTGCAGTTCTACCTTTTCCTTTTCCTGCGCCTGAATCAAGCGACGCATTTGAATATTGTAGGCTTTAACAAGATTGAGTTGACGCTCGGCTGCTAGAACTTCATCTACTGTTTGACGCGTCTTTTCAGAGAGCTGATCGATTCTAGTTTGCGACGCGGATGCAACTTCATGTGACGACCGGGTTAGCTTCAAAACTTTTTCAAGCATTTCTTCCGACAACGCTGGGAGTGAAACCGTTACCAAGCAAACCAGGGCCATGACGCGAACAACAAATCGCCGCACACAACCGAAAAGAGACATGCAGTAAAAAAACATAAACCGAACACTTAAAATAAATTGAATGGACTTATTACAAATGAGAATGATTATTATATAGAATTTTATTTACAGCGCAAAGCTTAAGATAAACTAAGTCAAAAATTTAAAGTTCCAAGACCAATACGAAGGGAATGACATCGAATTAATGCTGATTAAAATCTGAGGACTAATCATCACCATGCCTTCAAGTCGTGAATAAAACATACGTGTCATTGCAGTACTGCACGACCTGAATCATGTCCTGAAATACTGCGACAAAGCACTGTTAATTGACCAAGGACACGCCTTGCAAACGGGCTGTGTTGAGGAAGTACTCTGCCGTAAGAATATCGAACAGTGTTGGCAATATACGACCGAGTTTGTAAGAACTTCCGAAGGGAATGCGCTTATTATTTAAGGCTTAAGCATGAGCCATTAGTTATTATGGTACTAGCATGTAAGATATTCACTCAGACCCTACCTCTTGTTTATTTCACCCGATAAGCCTGATCCAAAGCCCGTTTAGTTCAGTATTGAACCATATTGATTGAATATTCAACTAATTAAGGCCAGATCTTGCACACCCAAAGCGATGCATCAAACCGACTACTTGCCTGGAAACACCTAGTCGAGGCATATCAAACCTGCCATCAAAAATATGCCCGTATGATGAGCCACTTCGATCTTACGGTTTCACAATTTGATGTACTTACTGGAATCGAGAGCTTAGGTGACAAGGCCACGCCCAAAGAAGTAGCCAAAAGGCTATTGGTGACGAAGGGCAACATCACCAGCGTAACTCGTCGTCTATTAGAAAGAGGTTTGATTCATCAAAAGTCACACGCTCTCGACAAAAGATCCATCATTTTGGAATTAACAGACTCAGGAAAAAGTCTGTTAGCGAATGCCAAGCTAGCGGCCAAACAATTCGTTGCGCAACAACTAGCCCCCTTCTCACAAAGTGATGTGGATTTAGTCGGCAACTTGATGCAACAAATGCGATCTCATTTGAATTCCAAAGATTTCGATTTCGCTGTCCAAGGTATTGTCAGTCAACACACCAGCGAACAAATGAATCTCTCATCAATGGATACCCCACAATGAGCACTACACATCAACTTAGTACCCCGAGTTTTAAGAATGGCCTGCTGGAATACCGCGCCGCACTTGACCTAACTGCCCTACCCGCATGGATGTCATATTTGAGCGTAAAACAGCAAAAAGATATAGGCAAAGGCCGTCACGTATTTGTTCTGCCTGGTTTCGGTGCTAGTGATTCAAGCATGAAACCACTCCGGTTTTTCCTAGAACGTCATGGGTTTAAAGCAATGGGCTGGGGACTTGGAGTCAATCGTGCTGGCCTAGACAAAGATTATGACCTGCACTCCATGGAATGGGAGTTACCTCCTCCTAATCCTCATAATGGAGAGTTCGGTGTACCTCATCTCTGCGGTCTAATGGCTGAGAGAGTGAAAGAGTTTTACGAACAAACAGGAAAGCAAGTTTCGCTAGTCGGATGGAGCCTTGGTGGCGTAGTTGCCCGAGAAGTAGCGAGAGATTTACCCGAAATGGTCGATCATGTCGTAACGCTGGGCACGCCGCTTACGGGCGGCCCAAAATATACTGCGGCCGCACCTATCTTGGCCAAAAAAGGCTTAGATCTGGACTGGATTGAGGCTGGCGTCGAAGAGCGAAAAAAGAAGCCCATTCAATGCAAGCTCAGTGCAATTGTTAGTAAAACAGACGGCGTCGTTGATTGGTCTGCCAGCGTATTGCCCGAAGACCAACAAACACGATATATCGAAGTGAACGTTTCTCATTTAGGAATGGGGTTCAATCGACAAACCATGTCACTCGTACTCAAAGAACTGCAACAGGACTAAGCGATGCCTTCAAACATAAATGCGCTTAACATCGATACAAGTACGCCCATTCTGTTTGTTCCCGGCGCTATGTCCGGTTCTTGGATTTGGGAAGATAATTTTGCTCAGCACTATAGAGCGATGGGTTTTAAAGTTCATTGCATGACCTTCAGCGGGCATCATTTATCTTTTAAGGAACGGCTTAAGCTAAGGTTTAATGACTACGTCGATGAATGCATTGAAGCAATCGAAAGCTTTGATAAGGCACCGACCGTCATTGGCCATTCTCTTGGTGGACTTGCGTCCCTTCACGCCACTGCTCACGCTAAAGCCCATGCATTGATCTTAATGTCGCCTGTGCCAATTTCTGGAGTTGTCGGTTCGATGAGCTCTCTCGCTAAAAAGTCACCAATCTCTCTCGCCAAATTTATTACCGCCGCGTGTTATGCAGGTATAACCCGCTACGGAACACCCCCGATAGGAATATATTCTAATACATGCGACACAGCTGATGCTGACAAGGTCACCGCCCAGCTGAGGTCCGAATCAATTCCAGTATTAATGAAATTACTA
>NZ_LWFH01000790.1:0-755 GCF_001635725.1 Oleiphilus sp. HI0066 | reverse complement strand
GTGCATTAAGCCTAGACCCAGTAGGGGTAGATCTTGCCGAAAAAACCGAAGAGGTTCCCACTCCTGAGCTGAACGAATTAGATAATGTTTCGCTCGCACCGGCTGGTAGCGATCTTGGCCAAGAGAAAAAAGAAGAAGCAGCCGTCGTACCGGATATCAGCCATCTTTCGTTAAAGAGTGATTAAACCGCGTTATTCTTTTCATGATGTCATTGCCGCGCAGGCGGCACAAAAGCGCTTTAGCGCGTTGAACGACAAAAAGTCGGCCCGAAGGGTAAGCGAAGCGCATCATCTATTGTTTAAAGTGCAATGCATGGAGTTAGACAGAAGCGGACGTTCGATCCACGCAAAGTTCAATAAGTCCTTTGATTAAGCAATTTTTGATTAGCGTCTCTGCTCTTCGAGGTCTTAGCGTTCCGAGACTAGAATATCTAGATAGGCTTAATCTAAGAAGCTAGTGAATATTCGCGGCAAGGCAATACGAAAAAATAATGGTTAGTGACTATAAGAGAACCATATTTACCGTTAGCATACATCCGCATTCAGTATATGCATTTTTGTTTCAAGGAATTTCATGGACGAGCAGACGTTAAATGGTTTAACTGCGGCTTATGCAGCTGCCCCATCTCAAGAACTAGCAAAGATCATCGCTTTGGCTTACGCCGATAAAGGTGATATCGAGTTAGCAGAGTCCTTTTTTAAAGATCAATCTATGGTTTTGTCCGACGAGGAGGCCACTAAATTAGTAGATTGCTT
>NZ_LWFH01000789.1:0-685 GCF_001635725.1 Oleiphilus sp. HI0066 | reverse complement strand
TGATGCTACCCATACCGAGAGATAGCGTGAAGAAAGCTTGACCCATCGCGGCTAGTACAACGTCCATGGTGATTTTAGAAAAATCTACCTTCCACATGAACTTCATACCACGCGCGACATCACCGGCGAATAAGGCGTAACCAAGCAAGATTAGAAGGATAATAAACAGGGCAGGCATCATCACTTCAACCGCTTTACCAATTGACTTTGCGCCACCGACAACCAACAAACCTGTTAAAACAATAAAGATAGTGAGGTATATAAGCTGTAAGCCAAAGTTAGAGGTGAGTTCGCCAAAGTGACCGCTGATAGCCTCTGCAGGTGCATTCATGTAGCTGCGGCTCAGCGAAGCAATGATGTAATCTAAGGGCCAACCAGCGACCACGCTGTAGAACATCAAGATCATAATGCCTGCGCATAAGCCCATTGCCGGTAGTAAGAACCAGTTTTTCGATAAACCATTATGTGCTGCATGATGCTCGACTGCATCAATCGGGTTTGCTTTAGCACTTCGGCCTATAGCGATCTCTGCCATCATGATCGGCAGACCCAACAATAAAATAAACGCGAGATAGATCAGTACGAACGCGCCACCGCCGTATTCCCCAGTCATGTAAGGGAATTTCTAAATATTACCTAAACCGACGGCAAAACCTGTTGCTGCAAAAATGAACGTGAGTTTTGA
>NZ_LWFH01000788.1:0-709 GCF_001635725.1 Oleiphilus sp. HI0066 | reverse complement strand
GAGTGTCCGAGAATGTATTGATATTCGTGCGAAATGGTTTGACGCAAGGTTTCGAGATCTCGCGTGTAATCTGTCCATGCATCAACATGACCGCGCTTGCCTTCAGACTTACCATGCCCCCGATGATCTAGAGCATGCACTTCAAATCCTTGCTGAGTAAACCATGTCGCTAATTCATGATAACGCGCTGCGTGCTCACTCCAACCGTGAGAGATAACTAAAGCAGCGTGAGCAGGCTGTTCAGGCATCCATCGATAAACATTTAGCTGAAGGCCGTCTTGAGCGGCAATTTGATCTTCAAGGTAAACCATGGTCATCTACTCTCAGTGATAAATCCCTTATCGTTTCTTATTATTGTTTCCTTAATCGCCGCGTTTAAATCGTAGCTGTGCTTCAAGCAATACGCAAAGCGGCGTAAATCCTACTCTCAGGCATTCCATTTGCCAATACCGTTTAATAAGCTTGGCCACTTAAGACAGAATGCCGTCCACAATAGAAATTTATACATGAACCATGTAAAGAGTAAGTGAAAGGCTAATACCAATAAACGCTAAATATCCAAATGCAGCGCGCCCTTCATAAAGAGTGTCGCCTTCCCTCGAATCAAAACTCGGCTTTCGCGCAATCCACATTCAAGCTCCCCTTGCCGCTCCGATAGCTGTTTAGCCTGAAGCGTTTTTTTGTTCAAACGCTCTGACCAATAAGGCGT
>NZ_LWFH01000787.1:0-871 GCF_001635725.1 Oleiphilus sp. HI0066 | reverse complement strand
AACCGGCATCAGAATTCGTTGCAGACTTCGTTGGGTCGATGAATATTTTCTCGCTTGAAGCTGAGCGTGAAAGTCAGGCGACGAAAGACTTGCAGACCCATTTAGATCTTCATTCGACAAGTGCTTCTCTCGCAATTCGTCCAGAGCATTTGGTGTTAGAGGGTGATGTAGAGTTCGGTCTTGCGAGTGAGAAAGGCGTCGTTGTCTCAGCTCGCGTCGAGGCAATTGAGTATTTCGGCCGATTCGTTTCTATTCAATTGGTATGTGATGCTTGGGGTAAGAGTCTCGAAATAGATTTGCCATCTACCAAGCTGCAATTTTTTGACTTGAGTTTAGGCGCACAGCATAAAGTTGCCTTGCCGAAAGAAGCGCTGCATGTGTTTTCTCAAGATGCGGAGACGGCTTAGTGACTACCTTAACTTTAAATCTTCGTTCTTGGTTTAACGGTTTATCTGAAACGGATCGAACTATCCGCTTGTTTGTTCAGTTGGGTGTTATTGGGGCATTGAGTGTCGCAATTTTGCTCCCTTTGTTTTCTTTACTGAGTAAAAGTGTTGAGGATAGTGATGGACACTTTGTTGGTCTGGATAACTTTTTAACGTATTTTGGTTCGCAGGGTTTACAGCAGTCTTTATCTAACTCCTTGTTTATATCTTTGGTCGTGACTTTAATTGTCGTGGTCTGCGCATTTCTTTACGCCTATGTACTAACGCACTCTCGCATTCCTGCAAAAGGGCTGTTTAGATTTTTAGCGATGTTGCCGCTGTTAGCGCCTTCTTTACTGCCAGCTATCGCGTTGATTTATATCTTTGGTAAGCAAGGTTTTTTGCGAGAATGGTTGTTCGGTGCCGAGATATACGGCCCTATTGGA
>NZ_LWFH01000786.1:0-732 GCF_001635725.1 Oleiphilus sp. HI0066 | reverse complement strand
CTATAAAAGTCGGCCATATTTAATAATTTGTGAGAACAACGCCCGATATCTAGATCGAACACTGTACTCAAGAATTTATGCCGTTTTCTTGGTTTTCACCAAGAAACGCGCAAGCGCTGGAAGCAACCACATTGAACCGATCATGTTCCACAAGAACATAAAGAACAACAAGATTCCCATATCTGCTTGGAACTTAATCGGAGAGAAGATCCAGGTACAAACACCAATACCCAAAGTAACACCAGTGAAGCTTACTGCTTTACCTGTCGTACGAAGTGTTTGGAAATAAGCCTCCTGCAAAACCAAGCCTTCTTTCAACTTAGTCTCTAGCTGGCTGTAAATATAGATCCCATAATCGACACCAATACCCACACCAAGCGCAATAACTGGCAAAGTTGCCACCTTCACACCAATGCCTAATTGCGCCATTAGCGCCTCACACAGAACTGACGTTAAGGCTAGAGGAGTGATGATACACACTACTGCCGCAATCGAACGGAAGGTAATCAAACACAAGAAACTGACCACTGCATAAACAGAAAGCAGCATCACAGTTTTCGCTTTTTCAATCACCTGATTAGTTGCGGCTTCAACACCGGCATTACCTGCCGCGAGCAGGAACTCATAGTTTTCGCTCGGGTACTCTTCAATTAAGACCTGCATCTCTTGTATCACACGATCAAGTGTCTCAGCCTTATGGTCATCGAGATACACGATCATTGGCGTCATACT
>NZ_LWFH01000785.1:0-744 GCF_001635725.1 Oleiphilus sp. HI0066 | reverse complement strand
AATCTCACATGCATCAAAGAAGCCTTCAATCTTCTCGTTCACACCGCCAACTGGCTGAACCTCACCAAATTGATTCACCGAGCCGGTTACAGCAAAATTTTGCTTAATTGGCCGTTCACCTAACGAAGAAACTAACGCGCATAATTCAGCCAACGATGCGCTATCACCATCAACTTCTCCATAAGACTGCTCAAAGGCAATACTTGCAGACAAAGGCATCGGCTTATACTTCGCAAACAAAGTCGAAAGATAAGATGAAAGAATCATCACACCTTTCGTGTGAATATTTCCGCCTAGACGCGCATTGTGCTCAATATCAATGATATCGCCATCACCAAAGTAGCAATTCGCAGTCACCCTATTCGGCATACCGAACTCGGCTCCACCTGTACTCAAAACTGAGAGCGCATTGATTTGTCCGATCACAGCCCCTTCGACACTTAGCAAAGTGGAACCATTGCTTAGGGTGTGAAACATTTGATCTTTGATACGACTGTTACGCATTAAGTTACTTTCTAAAGCCCTCTCTACATGAGCACAACGAATCATGTTCGAGCTTTGTTCTTGGGCCCAGTAATTACTTTCACGCAACAAGTTGGCGATATCCGACGCGTGCAGAGAAAGCTTACTTTGGTCTTCTGCTTGTCGTGAACTATGTTCAATCACTCGAGCGATCGCTTTGCGATCACAATGCAGAAAAGACTTCTCGTGAACCAAACTTGAAATGAACTGCGCATAATGAGA
>NZ_LWFH01000784.1:0-653 GCF_001635725.1 Oleiphilus sp. HI0066 | reverse complement strand
ACTTCAAACTGCTTTTCACCATCAACATCTGCGATTTCGATAATCGAAATATCGAAAGTACCACCACCAAGGTCATACACAGCAATCGTAGAATCACCTTGGCTCTTATCTAGGCCGTAAGCAAGTGCTGCTGCAGTTGGCTCGTTGATAATACGCTTAACATCAAGACCAGCGATTTTACCTGCATCTTTTGTTGCCTGACGCTGAGAGTCATTGAAGTATGCTGGAACAGTGATAACTGCTTCAGTAATGTCTTCACCTAAGTAATCTTCTGCAGTCTTCTTCATCTTTTTCAAGATTTCAGCAGATATCTGAGGTGGAGCCTTCTTCTCGCCTTTTACCTCAACCCATGCATCACCATTGTCTGCTTTAACGATGTTGTATGGCACCATATTGATGTCTTTCTGTACTACGTCTGAATCGAATGTACGACCAATCAAACGCTTAATTGCGAATAAAGTATTAGCAGGATTAGTAACTGCCTGACGCTTCGCTGGCTGACCAACTAATGTTTCGTTATCGTCAGCAAATGCAATGATAGATGGGGTAGTACGATCACCCTCTGCGTTTTCGATAACTTTTGCCTGATCACCATCCAATACAGATACACAAGAGTTTGTAGTACCTAAGTCGATTCCAATGATTTTTCCCAT
>NZ_LWFH01000783.1:0-523 GCF_001635725.1 Oleiphilus sp. HI0066 | reverse complement strand
GCGCGGCCGATCAGTCTGGAATGTTATCGGGTGATATTGTCCGGGTTGCTGACGGAGTCGAAATTGATGATTGGTATCAATTTGTAGAGATTGTTCAGAACAGTGCTGGTCAGCAGTTGATTGTTGAAGTTGAGCGATCTCAATCTCCGGGTTTAGTGGCGCTTAAAGTTGTGCCTGAAGGTGTCGAATCACAAGGACGCCTTGTAGGAAAGATAGGTGTCGGTGTCGAGCCTTATAAATACCCAGAAGAGTTGATTGTTCAAGTAAGTTATAGCCCGCTTGATTCAGTTGGCGCAGCTGCATCACAGACTTGGTCAGATATTGCGATGACTTTTGGTGCTGTGAAAAAAATGGTCGTTGGCTTAGTTTCGCTGGATAACTTAAGTGGCCCTATTACGATTGCGCGCGTCGCAAATCAGTCTATTAGTACTGGTCTAGAAGAGTTCTTGAGGTTCCTGGCGCTTTTGAGCGTTAGCCTTGGTGTTCTGAATTTGTTGCCGATTCCAATGTTGGATGGCGGCCA
>NZ_LWFH01000782.1:0-923 GCF_001635725.1 Oleiphilus sp. HI0066 | reverse complement strand
CTGGATTAAGCAGCTGCACGCTTGTTGCAGATGCCGAACCATCATCGACGAAGTTAAACTGAGAAGTAGTAAAGCCAAAATTGCCCAAGGTGACAGCAGAGGTTCCATTACCGTTACTTGTGGATTGGTCGTGAATGCTATGCCCTGTTGATTGACGATCACCGGATCTAGATGAGCTTTAGCAAGCGGTAATGAACATAATGCTAAGTATTACAGAGATAAGTCGGGCAGTTGATTGGGTGAAATGCATACTGATTTACTTCTCACGACAAAATACAAAATAACCGTTTCTGGCATGCCAATGAGGGTAGTCGTTCAATAAATGCTCTGCATATATGGCTCTGTAAAATTTAGTAATGACGGAATTGCATACTGTGTAAGGAGTAAGTTAATAGGATTTTATAACTCCGTTCTAAAGCGCGCTGAATAATCGTTGCAGGCCCGCGTAAAGCAGCGATCAGCCGTTTCTCTCAATTTTCTCTTTTCTTCACCTACTTACTTATCTTTGTGTTTCGCCTTAGTATTAGCGCCAGATAAAAATTAAAACTCGCTTCAACTAGGGTAGTTTCATGCCACAAAAAATTCTTGTCACTGGTGCGTCAGGCTTTATTGCTGGGCACTGTATTCTTGATCTTTTAGAACATGGTTACCAAGTGCGCGGCACTGTGCGTAATCCCGATAAAGTTCCAGCACTTCGAGCCATGTTTGCGAAGTACACAGACAAGGCCGATAGCATTGAATTTGCGCAAGCAGATCTTCTTAGTGAAGACGGATGGACAGAGGCTGCGCAAGGCTGTGATGGTTTGTTTCACCTCGCGTCGCCAGTTCCGCTGCAACAGCCGAAGAATCATGAAGAAGTCATTCGTCCCGCTGTAGATGGCGCTTTAAATGCTTTAAAAGCGGCAAACAATTCCGGTATTAAA
>NZ_LWFH01000781.1:0-836 GCF_001635725.1 Oleiphilus sp. HI0066 | reverse complement strand
CTATACGTACAGCGCGTTTTTATTATGGATGAAGCAGAGCAGTTCCTGCCTCTCTACCTTCGTTTTGTAAAAGGTATTGTTGATACGCGTGATTTAAGTTTGAACGTTTCTCGTGAAATTCTTCAAAGCGATAAGACTGTTGATAGCTTGCGTACAGCACTGACTAAGCGTGTGCTTGATACTCTGACCAAAATGGCCAAGAACGATGCTGAGAAATATCAATCATTCTGGGATGAGTTTGGCCAGGTAATTAAAGAAGGTATTGGCGAAGATCTTTCTAATAAAGAAAAACTTGCTAAGTTACTTCGCTTCGCGACGACAAACGGCGACAGCGCTCAGAACGTATCGCTTGATGATTACGTGTCTCGCATGCAAGAGAGCCAAGACAAGATTTACTATATCTCGGCAGAAAGTCATGCGGCAGGTATTTCTAGCCCACATATGGAAATCTTCCGTAAGAAGGGTATTGAGGTTCTAGTGCTAAGCGATCGCATTGATGGCTGGATGATCTCTTACCTGTCTGATTTTGAAGGTAAGCATCTTCAAGACATCACTAAGGGCGAGCTTGACCTCGGTGAGATCGAAGCAGAAGAAGACAAGAAGCAACAGGAAGAAGCGAATAAGACATACGAAGCATTGGTTAAACAGATCAAAGAGCTACTTGAAGATAAAGTAGATGAAGTTCGTATGACGAATCGTTTGACTGACAGCCCAGCATGTTTGGTTGCTGGTGCGCATGATATGGATGCGCAGATGAAAAAGATCATGGAAGCTGCAGGACAACCTGTACCTGAAAGCAAGCCAAGTTTTGAATTGAACCCAGAGCATCCTCTTGT
>NZ_LWFH01000780.1:0-1135 GCF_001635725.1 Oleiphilus sp. HI0066 | reverse complement strand
GAAGGACGTCTAATGGCATTACACGTTCATAAGCACCAACAGGAACCATCGCGCGTTCACTACCATTTGTAGTGGTGCTAAAGCTAAACAGTTTACTTCCCATTAATTTTGATAAGTAAATGTTCATGACAGAGAACTTGTTCATGCCCGGGTTTAACCAACCGAACAACTCGCGTTCTTGAGGCTCTGGAATGACTGAAATCTGTTGTGCATATCGACCCAAGAAGTCAACTGAATCGCGCGCTGTACGACCGCCAAACACAGAACCACTGATCGCACGACAGGTAACATTGTCACCTTCGCCGTTGACCAAATCGCTTACACAAGCACCTAGTTGAGTACGAACCAAACGAGGCCGAGCAATACCTTCGCCAGCTAGCGAAATAACTCTTTCAACTGAAAGCTCGCCCGTTGCGAACAACTCAGAGATGGCAATCACGTCTTGATATGAGATAGTCCAAACAGTCTTCTCAGCACTAACAGGGTCAAGATAATGAATATGCGTGCCAGCATTACCTGCTGGGTGAACGCCCGAGAACGTCTCAACAGCAATTTGGCTTGATGAAGGAACGCTAGGCTCTTTGCCCGCCTCACAACACACAAACACACGACCATCAGTTAACTTAGAAAGGACTGTCAAACCGCTTGAAAATGCTTCGGCTTTCTCGGAGATAACAACTGAAGGGTCTGCTGCAAGAGGATTTGTATCCATTGCAGTTACAAAAATCGAATTTGGAACGCTACCTAACTCAGGCACCTTACTAAAAGGGCGTGTACGTAGAGCTGTCCACATACCTGAAGCAACTAAATTGTCGCGTACCTGATCGCGCGTCAACGACTCAAACGCCGCAGTATCATACTTATCGAATGACTCTGCATCATTTCCCTCTACCTCAATAACGATAGATTGAAAGACTCGTCGTTCACCGCGATTAATTTCTACAACCTTACCGCTGGCTGGCGCAGTGTAACGAACACCGCTGGTCTTTTTATCCTCAAAAAGTAACTGACCTTTCTTAACGACATCGCCAACCTGCACAGCCATTGTTGGTTTCATTCCGACATAGTCGAACCCANCAAGAGCTACACGACTGACCGATTTTGCGTCAGTTATCTTTTGTTCTGGAGCGCCAGT
>NZ_LWFH01000779.1:0-25990 GCF_001635725.1 Oleiphilus sp. HI0066 | reverse complement strand
GATGGCGTTTGGTAGTTGCCGATCGTGATCATATCGTTGCCGTCGCTTACTTCTTCCCAAACAGTTTTGTTATTGTTTAGGTCGCGAGTCTGCTCGACATATCCGAGTTCAACTGTTTCACCAAGACGAATCGATCCTTCATCTGGCTCTTCAATGCCGGAAAGTAGTTTGAATAGTGAAGACTTACCCGCGCCGTTGCCGCCAACGACACCTACGATACTGCCGGGAGGAACTGAGAAGCTTAGATCTTTAAATAATAGTTTGTCGCGATATTGCTTGCAGACACCATCAAGTTCGATAACAACGTCGCCCAAGCGTGGCCCAGGTGGAATATATATTTCCATGGTCTCGTTGCGTTTTTGTGAGTCTTGCGAATTAAGCTCTTCAAAGCGCTGAAGACGAGCTTTGCTTTTTGCATGGCGGCCTTTTGCGTTGCTTCTAACCCATTCGAGTTCAGACTTAATGCTGCGTTGGCGAGCGTCTTCTTGTTTCTGCTCAATTTCGAGACGTTTCTCTTTTGCTTCAAGCCATTGTGAATAGTTGCCTTCAAATGGAATGCCGTGGCCGCGGTCTAATTCAAGAATCCAGCCTGCGACGTTATCAAGGAAGTAACGGTCGTGAGTGATGGCGACGACGGTGCCAGGGTAATCGTGTAAGAATCGTTCAAGCCAAGCCACACTTTCGGCATCAAGGTGGTTAGTTGGTTCATCAAGCAGCAGCATGTCTGGTTTCGAGAGAAGAAGGCGGCAAAGCGCTACACGACGTTTTTCACCCCCAGAAAGCGTTGCAACATCCGCATCCCATGGCGGTAAACGCAAAGCATCCGCAGCAACTTCTAAGGTGCGTTCGAGATTATGGCCATCTCCTGTTTCGATAATAGCTTCAAGCTTGGCCTGCTCCGCTGCCAGTGCGTCGAAATCAGCATCTGGTTCGGCATACTCGGCATAGACTTGGTCGAGACGCTCTAGAGCATCTTTTATTTCACGTAAACCGTCTTCTACATTTCCGCGTACATCTTTTGATTCGTCAAGTTGCGGTTCCTGCGGTAGATAGCCAACGTTGATGCCAGGTTGAGGACGAGCTTCCCCCGTGTAGTCTTGATCGACACCTGCCATGATTTTAAGGAGCGTTGATTTACCTGCGCCATTCAGGCCAAGAACACCGATTTTTGCGCCGGGAAAGAATGAAAGAGAAATGTCTTTTAGGATCTCTCGTTTAGGAGGGACAACTTTCCCTACTCGGTTCATGGTAAACACATATTGTGCCATGCAATTGCTCCTAGATTTTGTTCAGTATCGTGGGCTGGGCTGCCTCGAAGAATATGACGCGCACACTAGCGAAAAACCTGAAATAACGCAACGAAAGTGCATTTTTGACATCGAGATACGACCGCGGCCTATTTTAGACGCTTTCAAGCGATTAGGTCTCATAAATATCGTGATGTTGCAGGGAAAATCATTTAAACTGCGCGCTTTTTAAACTAACCCGAATTTGTTCAGGGTTTGCCGTAGTTAAGAAGACCAAGAGGCATAGTATGTTCAAGCAAGAAATGACCATCGCTGGATTTGATGATGAACTGTTGTCGGCAATGGATGCAGAAGCAAAAAGACAGGAAGATCATATTGAATTGATTGCTTCAGAAAATTACACCAGCCCTCGTGTAATGGAAGCGCAAGGATCTTACCTTACTAATAAATACGCCGAAGGCTACCCAAGTAAACGTTACTACGGTGGTTGTGAGCATGTTGACGTAGTCGAGCAGCTAGCAATCGATCGTGCAAAGGCATTGTTTGGTGCGAAGTACGCGAACGTTCAGCCTCATTCAGGTTCACAAGCAAACGCAGCGGTATTTATGGCTCTTTGTCAGCCAGGTGACACAATCCTTGGTATGAGCTTGGCGCATGGTGGTCACTTAACGCATGGCGCGGCGGTTAGTTTTTCAGGCCGAATCTACAATGCAGTTCAATATGGCTTAAACGAAGCAACTGGTGAGATTGATTACGATCAAGTTGAGGCTCTTGCGCGTGAGCACAAGCCTAAAATGATTATCGCTGGTTTTTCAGCCTATTCTCTTGTTGTTGACTGGAAGCGTTTCAGAGCAATTGCAGACGAAGTGGGTGCGTACTTGTTTGTTGATATGGCGCATATAGCGGGTCTTGTTGCTGGCGGTGTTTACCCAAGTCCTGTTGGTATTGCAGATGTCGTGACTACAACGACGCATAAAACGCTACGAGGCCCTCGTGGTGGTTTGATTTTGGCAAATGATGACGAAGAGCTGAACAAAAAGCTGAACTTTGCCGTCTTCCCTGAAAGTCAGGGTGGACCATTGATGCACGTGATTGCTGCGAAAGCAGTGTGCTTCAAAGAAGCGATGTCAGAAGAGTTTAAAACATATCAGCAGCAAGTCGTTAAAAATGCACAAGCGATGGTTTCTGTATTTTTAGAGCGTGGCTACAAAATTGTGTCTGGCGGTACTGATGACCACCTCTTCTTGCTTGATTTGATTGATAAAGATGTAACGGGCAAAGACGCTGACGCAGCATTAGGTCGTGCTCACATTACAGTAAACAAGAACTCGGTTCCAAACGATCCTCGTTCTCCATTTGTAACGAGTGGATTGCGTATTGGTACGCCAGCTATTACAAGTCGAGGTTTTCAGTCGAAAGATTGTTCTGAATTAGCTTCATGGATTTGTGATGTGATTGACGCGTTAGTTGCCAATCCAGAGGACGACTCTGTCATCAACGCAACACGCGAAAAAGTGCAAGCAATTTGCTCGCGTTTGCCAGTTTACGCATAACTGTCAGGGTTGATTCCTCATGCATTGTCCGTTTTGTAAGGCGACTGACACGAAGGTTTACGACTCTCGTTTGGTTTCTGACGGCAATCAAGTACGTCGTCGACGCGAGTGCTTGACCTGCCAAGAACGCTTTACCACATTTGAAACGGCTGAGCTTGTGATGCCGCGGGTTGTTAAACAAGACGGCTCGCGCCAACCCTTCGATGAAGAAAAGCTGAATCGTGGTGTTCAGCGAGCTTTAGAAAAGCGTCCTGTGAGTATTGAGTCTATTGAACAAGCGATAGACAACATCAAGTATCGTCTGCGAGCGACTGGTGAGCGAGAACTATCTTCATTGCAAGTGGGTGAAGAAGTGATGCGAGAACTTCGAAGTTTAGATGAAGTTGCATATGTTCGATTTGCCTCGGTATATCGCAGTTTCCAAGACATCAATGAGTTTAAAGAAGAGATTGATCGCTTAGCCAAGCGTGATCGCTCTTCTGATAACGCATAAGCACTAAGAGTTTTGCTCCATATGCATGACTGGTCGGCTGATGATCATCGTTATATGGCTCGTGCTATCGAGTTAGCCTGGCTTGGTGAATTAAGTTGCCAGCCTAATCCACGTGTTGGTTGTGTCATAGTGCGCGATGGTCAGATTGTTGGAGAGGGCTTTCATGAACGAGCAGGTGAAGGCCATGCTGAGGTTAACGCATTAGCTCAAGCCGGAGAGTTGGCCAAAGGTGCTACGGCATATGTAACCCTAGAGCCTTGCAGTCATTACGGTAGAACTCCACCTTGTGCAAGAGCCTTAGTCGATGCGGGATTGGCACGCGTTATTAGTGCGATGCAAGATCCGAATCCCTTGGTTGCAGGTAAGGGCGTAAGCATATTGAGTGATGCTGGTATTCAGGTTGAACTAGGATTGCTCGAAGAGCAATCGAAGCAGCTAAATATTGGTTTTATTTCAAGAATGACGCGTAAGCGACCCTTTGTACGTCTAAAGATGGCAGCGAGTGTTGATGGGCGAACAGCAATGGCTTCTGGCGAAAGTCAGTGGATTACCGGTGCTGCTGCGAGAGAAGATGTACAAGCGTGGCGCGCAAAGTCTTCTGCTATTTTAACTGGCGTAGGAACCGTTCTATACGACAATGCCAAGTTAACGGTGCGAACTGATCATCTACTCGATAAACGAGGGTTTCAGCCGATGCGCGTGGTTCTTGATGCGCACGCACGTTTAACCGGGCAAGAAGCGGTTTTTGAGAACAATGCTGCGGTGCAGTATGTCGTATCGGAAGAGGCTAAGGTTTCTCCCGAAATTGTGGGTTCGCAACATGTCAATGTCGTACGTTTAGCATTGGACGCGAAAGGATATTTTGATTTATCTGCGCTTCTCCATGCTCTGGCCGAACAAGAAGTCAATGATCTTTTTGTGGAGGCTGGAGAGAGTCTTTCTGGCAGTTTTATAGATCAAAATTGCGTAGATGAATTACTGCTGTATGTTGCGCCTAAGTTGATGGGGCATCAGGCAAAAGCTCTGGCGAATCTGCCATTTGATCGTATGGGGCAGGCCATAGATTTAGATCTTAAGGATGTTCGACAAGTAGGGGCCGATCTACGATTTCAGTATCAATTTAAGGGCGCTCTTTAGAAATGTTTACAGGTATTATTGAGGCGGTTGGCACCATAGCTGCCATTGAAAGTGCTCGTTCAGGCGCTCAACTTCGTATCAATGTCCAAGCCCTTGATATGAGTGATGTTCAATTGGGAGACAGCATTGCTGTAAACGGAGTTTGTCTGACTGTCACCGCTTTCTCTCCTAATGATTTTTGTGCGGATATCTCCGCAGAGTCATTGCGTTACACACGATTCGCAACGATGCGAGTCGGTGATCGAGTTAATCTTGAAAAAGCGCTTACGCTTTCGCGCCGTTTAGGTGGCCACTTAGTCAGTGGGCATGTTGATGGAATAGGGTCTATAGTTGCTGTCAGCTCAGAAGGTGACTCATTACGTTATACCATTCACTGTTCATCGGAACTTTCGCGCTATATCGCGAATAAAGGCTCAATTACCGTGGATGGAGTTAGTCTTACAGTGACTGGTTTGGTGGATGAAGGATTTACTCTCAATATTGTTCCTCATACCGCTCAGAATACGATTATCCCTGAGTACTCAACTGGCCGAGATGTGCACTTAGAGGTAGATCTTATGGCTCGCTATGCAGAGCGGTTATTGAGTTTTTCAGATGAAAAGCAATCGCCGAAGTCGGTGATTGATGAAGCGTTTTTAGCAAAGAACGGTTACAAGATATAGAAACATACCTAGCTTAATTTGCTGGGTCTTTGGAGGTTGAATGAAGCTCAACACTGTTGAAGAGCTAGTTGAAGATATCCGTCAAGGTAAAATGGTTATTCTGATGGATGACGAGGACCGAGAGAACGAAGGTGATCTCGTTATTGCGGCAGAGCAAGTGCGTCCTGAAGATATTAATTTCATGGCGACACATGCGCGTGGTCTCATTTGTATGACGATGACGAGAGATCGTGCGGATTATTTTGGCTTGCCTCCGATGGCGCATGCAAATAACGCACAATTTTCAACTAATTTTACTGTTTCGATTGAAGCGGCAGAAGGTGTAACGACGGGCATCTCTGCTGCGGATCGTGCTCATACTATTCGGACTGCTGTGGGTCGAAATAGCAAACCCCAAGATATCGTCCAGCCGGGTCATGTTTTCCCAATTGTTGCTCAGCCTGGTGGCGTATTAACGCGTGCGGGTCATACAGAAGCTGGTTGCGATTTGGCGAGAATGGCTGGCTTTGAAGCGGCTTCGGTCATTGTTGAAATTATGAATGATGATGGCACGATGGCACGTCGCCCTGATCTTGAAGAATTTGCGAAAAAACACGATCTAAAAATTGGCACAATCGCCGATATGATTCATTATCGTGCTCTGAATGAGCAGACGGTTACTCGTCAGGAAGAGCACGGCGTTCAAACTGAGCATGGTGATTTTCAGCTGATTACCTACAAAGATACTTTGCAAGGCGATGTGCATATGGCTTTCGTGTTGGGTGATGTAGATCAGGTTGATGCGCCAATAGTACGTGTTCAATACCCTGACATACTGCGTGACACAATTGGTGTACGAAAAGAAGGTTCTCAATCTTGGTCGGTGCAAAACTCGCTAGCAAAAATTGCTGAAGCAGGCGCTGGTGTATTGGTGCTGTTAGGTGATTCATACGAAGCCTCAATGGAAGACCGCTTGGTTGAGTTTTTTAACTCATCTTCTCCCCAATCAGGTGGGCAAGGTGCGTATTTGACGGTTGGCACAGGCTCGCAAATATTGCGTGATTTGGGCGTTCATAAAATGCGCTTGCTCGCGCCAGAGATGAAGTTTTCGGCGCTGTCGGGCTTTGATCTTGAAGTAACAGAATTCATTCCGTACAACGGATAAAACAGCTAATTAAAGAGTAAAAAAGATGCGAAATATCAAAATTCATGAAGGTGACTTTAAAGAAGTTTCAGGTAAGTTTGCCTTAGTAGTTGGTCGTTTTAATGCTTTCGTTGTGGAAAGTTTGGTAGAAGGTGCGATTGACGCGCTTGTACGTCAAGGTATTGCGGAAGAAGATATTGAAATCTTCCGTGTTCCTGGTGCGTTTGAGCTTCCGCTAGCAGTTCAGCGTGTGGCTAAAACGGGTCAATTTGACGCTATTGTCGCGCTTGGAGCAGTGATTCGCGGTGGTACACCACACTTTGAGTACGTGGCAGGTGAATGTACAAAAGGAATTAGCGCTGTTTCATTAGAGACTAATCTACCTATTGCCTTTGGCGTATTGACTGTCGATAGCATCGAACAAGCGATTGAGCGTTCAGGCACGAAAGCTGGCAACAAAGGTGCGGAAGCAGCGATGTCAGCATTAGAAATGCTTACCTTGTTTAAAAACGCAGGTATTTAATGAGCGAATTTGATTCTAGTGTGCCTAAGAAGGTCACTACATCTCAGCGTAAGAGAGCGCGAACACTAGTGCTCCAAGCGCTTTATCAATGGCAGTTGGGCCATTCTAGTACGTCTCAGATAGAAGCGGAGTTTCGTACTGATAATGACTTCGGAAAGATCGATCAAGCTTATTTCGAGCAAGTGTTTCGAACGATTCCAAGTTCTACCAATGAACTAGATCAACAATATGAAGTGTTGCTAGACCGTGCCTTAGAAGAGGTCGACCCAATTGAGCTGGCTATTTTACGTATTGGTACGTTTGAGCTAATGCATCGCATCGATATTCCTTTGGGGGTTGTGATCAACGAAGCGATTGAACTCGCAAAAGAGTTTGGCGGTACAGATGGTCACAAGTATGTGAATAGCATATTGGACAAGTTAGGTAATAAGCTGCGTTCTGCTGAAGCCAGTGCGCAACGCAAATAGCAATTTAATGCTGGGGTGGTTAGGACAATCTACACATGAACTCTCGTTTAAGGAAAAGCCGCGAGTTTGATCTAATCACTTCTTTGTTTTCTAAAAGTCGCGCTCCGTCGTTTGATCTTGGGATAGGCGATGATGCTGCGGTGTTTTCACCTCCTTCAAACCAGTCTCTCGTGTTGTCGATAGATACCTCGGTTGAGGGACGGCATTTTCCAGCTGGTTTCCCTCCCGAATTCATTGCTAAACGAGCACTGGGTTCTGCGCTCAGCGACATAGCCGCAATGGGAGCCCAGCCACATCATTTTACTATAGCTTTAACACTGCCAGAGTTCGATACGGTTTGGTGCGAGCGATTTTCTACAGGCTTATATGATCTGGCCGAGCAATTTAATATTTCGCTAGTTGGTGGCGATACGACTAAAGGGCCTCTGACAATTAGTATTCAGGTGCATGGCTTAGTCGATAAAGGTAACTATTTAACTCGATCCTCCGCATCGCCCGCGGATTTAATTTTTGTATCAGGTTGCTTGGGTGATGCGCATGCGGGTCTGCTATTAGCGTTAGAAGGCAAAGAGTTAACTGAGCCATACCAACAAGCATTATTTGAAAGCTTTGCTTCGCCAACGCCTCAGATAGCGCTTGGCATGGCAGTTAATGGGCTAGCGAGTTCAGCGCTTGATGTTTCAGATGGTCTACTGGCTGACTTAGAGCATTTGTGCTGTGCCTCGGGCTTGTCGGCCGAACTAGAGTTAAGTGCGGTGCCATTGTCAGATGATTTGCTGAAATATAGAGATTATGACTTTGCAATGCAGGCAGCATTAAATGGCGGTGATGACTATCAGTTACTCATCACGGCTTCTTCAGATAAGCGTCAACGACTGTTAGAGCTAGGGTTTATTGAAATCGGCGCGATGTTAGCGGATGAGGGCAGCGTGTTGTCAGCAAAGTTAAATGGGGAGTCTGTGGCTCTGCCGGAAAAACGAGGCTTTGATCATTTTGAGTGATAAAAAAATTCCCTTACGCCTTTTGAAAGACCCCCGTTGCTTATTGGCATTTGGTTTTGGCAGTGGCTGCGCATCGAAAGCACCTGGGACTTTTGGTACATTGGCAGCTATCCCCTTTTATCTACTAATTTCAGACTTAGCGCCATTGCATTATCTTTTAGTTTGCCTTGGTTCTTTTGTTGTAGGTTGTTATCTCTGTGATATTGCGAGCCAGAAATTGCAGGTGCATGACCACGGAGGCATTGTCTGGGACGAATTTGTCGGCTACTGGATTGCTATGTTTGCTGCGCCGTCTGGCTGGCAGTGGATTCTGATAGGTTTTGTACTATTCCGCCTTTTTGATATTTGGAAGCCGTGGCCAATTCGAATACTGGACAAGCACGTACATGGCGGGTTTGGCATCATGATTGATGATGTTGTTGCAGGTCTTTATGCCCTTGGCTGTGTACACCTAATAGCTGTCGCTGTTAGTGGGTTTTAGGAAGTTTCTGAACGACGCTGAGAAATCTTGCTAGGCTAGCTTCCGCTCTCTCTTTTGATGCGTATGGGCCGCTATCAAACCCCTCTCGTGTTGAAAAATACCAACGATCTCCTGCGCAAAAGAACCGTTCGCTTCTGAAAGGAATGTTTCCTGACTCGCCTTTTCTGTGACTCTGTGTGGTCATGGCTAATCCTGCTTTTCTAAGTTAGTCCCCTAATTTAGTATCAATTGTATAAAAAACAATCTATCTGTTTGGGTGTCTAGATCTTGTTTTATGAAATTAGAGTTAGCATTGTTTAGTTAGGTCTTTGGTATGTTGAAAGCTACACATACTGCGTTCAGAATGGCACACTGAGTTTTAAATTTCCTAGGACCATCATGAATACATTAAAAATAACTGTAGTATGCCTCGTGTTGCTATTTTTGGCAGGTTGTTCAACAAAGCCAGTACAAGTATATGAAGGAGAAGCCCTAGCTGCAGATCAGCAAGCGATGATCACGGCGGGTGAAAATATTGAGATTACGCGTATTAATGGGAAGAAAATGAAAGAATATTTGCTTTCAAATATCGATACGCATTACGCACTCAAGCCTGGGAAGAAAAAGGTTGTCTTTAATTACACGAGTGTTTGGGCGGTATCTAAAGTAGGTCCAGATGGAGAGCGTTCAGAGCTAGTTGAATCCGGCCCGCAGTTTGTTGAATTTGATGCTTCGGCTGGACAAGCCTTATCGTTTGATTTTAAAGATGTTGCTAACGTTAGAGAAGCGCGTGACTTTGCGCTAGCCTTTGTAGCTTCTGTTGTTGATCAAAATGGCAATATCGTAGCGATGTCAGAGCCATATGATGCTGAGAATCATAGTCCAGTGTCGGCAGCTGTTGTTGCGGATGCTCCTGCTAACGTAGCTGTGACCGCGACACCATCTGCGCCAATAGATCAGGGTTTACTGACTATTGATGCGCTTAAAGTGCTTTGGGATCAAGCATCAAGCGAAGAGAAAAAAGAATTTCTAAAATGGGCGTTTAAGTAAGTTTTATTCGCCTTGCTTCGAGCTTGTAGTGGATGAGAATAGTCCGCTTACAAGCTCACTTGCATCGTCAATAATGCCGCTTACAAATGACCGGCTCTCATCCTCTTTTTCTTCAAGTGCTGTATGTTTCAATTGATCTATACGTTCCAGCGCTTCTTCCAAGTAACGAGAAAATGGCTTCTCTCCGTTGAAGCGATCTGGACAATATGTGCAGTTGATATTGTATTCGCCGTTATAACTGATGATGGTGATCGTTAAGCCAATTCCATCAAACAATGGGCTGCTGCATGACAAAGAAACTAGTTCGTTTTCTTCTAAATACAGAGGGAATTGTGGGCCTGGAATATTGATGATTGGGAGGTTGAACATCGGCTTAAACTTTTGAGCCAATAAAAATTCTGAGTATACGCGAGCAGAAAGTGAGGCCATATTGCTAGGTACAAGCTCGGTTAGTCTGTTCGCAGATATAGCGTCGTCATAATGATTTGAACTTGTGGCCATCGAATGAATCTGGCGAATTCGACGAATAGGGTTTGATTCATTGGTGATTAACGAAAACAAACTAGCAGTGAGTTGTTTTCCAGATTTATACGTAAGGCTTGTTGAGCGCACTGAGATTGGAGAAAGTGCAATCAGCGGAGCCTTCGGAAGAGCGTTATTATCTTTTAGGTAGCTATGAAGTGCCTCAGCACAGACTCCAATAAGAATGTCGTTGGTCGTGACATTATTTAGCTCTTGTCGGAGTGTGCGAATAGAAGAGAACGACAAGCGTAAGTTGTCGCTGACGCGCTTGCTTGAGACTTTCTTATTTAGCGGGGTGCTCGCTACGCTTAATAGTGCTGAGGGAAGATTTAAACGCTGCAGTTTTTCGTACAGAACGCTGTAAAACGCTGAAGATGCAGTATCTTTGAGCAAGTTTGCAATGCTCGATGGAATGGAAAGAGCTGTGTTATAGGCCGCCTCAATCAAAGATGCTGTTTCAGGTAGTTCAGTGGGCACCCATGGCTCTGGTGTTGTTAGCTTTTGAACATGCGGAGAGACATCTAATAGCTGGCTGAGAATGTCTTCACCAGTTGAATGGTCAAGTGCTGAGATGTGTGTAACGAGGATAAGCGCAAAGTGTTGCTTGGAGTATCCTGACTCGCTATCTAAACCGTCAACATAATAAACTTGCCACAAAGGTTGGTGGCGCTCGAGCGGTGTATTGAGTATTTTGGCGGATAGTTCTTCAAGGCTGCATGGGCTTTTAAGGGTGTTAAGTTGGATGTGGTGTACATGATTCTCCAAATCAAAATTTGGGTCGTCACACCAGATCGGAAATTCGTTGTTTAATGGCGCCTCAACAAGTTTCTGACGCAAGAAAATTTCATTACCAAGCTTGTTTGCGATAAGGGCTTTGATTCGCTCGAAGTTAAATTTCGAGCGCGTGCTCTTTTTCTTGAATATATAAGTACCGCCAACTTGCAATGGTGCTCGGCTACTTTCCAAAAATAGAAACGAAGCATCAAGCTCGGATAAAGTTCGCATACATTTAAGCCTTGGTTATTATAGTTTGCGCTTATTTATTTCTATTTACGCTAATTTCCGCTAAGTGAATGAGACAATCACAATAGATATTGTTGCCTAATTGTTTGGCAGCCTTGATTGCGTCGTTTTTGCATCGCTCTGCAGCTTCTTGAGTATATGCGAGAGCGCCAGTGCTTTGAACAATGTTGATGACTTCTTCAATCATATTGCCATCGCCTTTGCGGATAGCTGTTCTGATTGTGGTGGTTTGTTCTTCGCTGCCGATTTGCATGGCTTGTATCAGCGGCAATGTTGGCTTTCCTTCGGCTAGATCATCACCAATATTTTTTCCCATTTCTTGAGCGTTGCCGGTGTAATCCAGGATGTCATCGATGAGTTGAAATGCGAGTCCTAGTTTTAATCCGTATTCTTTTGCTGCGTTGATTGTTTGTTCGTCGCAATCTGCCAAGGTAGCGATGCCCTGTGAAGCAGCAATGAAGAGCATTGCAGTCTTACTCTCGATAACGTCGTAATATTGCTGCTCAGAGATATTTGGGTTTTTTGCATTCATTAACTGAAAGACTTCGCCTTCAGCGATAATGTTTGTTGTGTTAGCAAGAATGCCCATTAGCTCAACACTACCGATATCTACCATCATTTGAAAAGCGCGTGAATAAAGGAAGTCGCCAACCAATACGCTCGGGGCGTTTCCCCAGTTTGCGTTCGCAGTGGCTTTGCCTCGACGCAATTCTGATGTATCGACTACGTCGTCGTGAAGTAAGGTTGCGGTATGCAAAAACTCAATGATTGTTGCGAGCTTTACCGCATTATCGTTATTGTAGTTGAGTGCTTTTGCGGTCAAGAGCGTGATAAGTGGGCGCATGCGTTTACCACCGCTCTCAATAATATATTGTGCGATTTTTTCAACTAAAGGAACGCGAGATGATAGTTGATCGAAAATCAGGGCGTTGACTGCGTCGAACTCTTGCTCAACGCTCTGGTAGATGTCTTTTAAGTGCATTTAATCGTTCAAATTTTTGTAGAGTTTTGCTGCTTATCTATCGATGCGGTGCAAATGCTATGGTTCGGTGTGTCGAGTGTCAAGATAAGTTCTTATTAGATTGGCTTCAGTGTTGCATTTGCTTTCTTGTTTTATTAAAATCACGCGCCCCTCAAATACGAGGTTGTTCTCTGTTATAGGGTTGCCGAAGAGCTTCCTTTAGAAACAGATGTTAAAAAGCAGTGCTTTAAGAAACAACGGCAGGGTAGATTCAGATCTATAAGTTGAGGGTTATTAAAATTGGAGAACATAAATGTACGCAGTTATCGTAAGCGGTGGTAAGCAGCACCGTGTTACAGAAGGCGAAGTACTTAAGCTTGAAAAAATTGAGCTTGAGACAGGCGCTAAAGTAGATTTTGATCGAGTATTGCTTGTAGCGAATGGTGACGATGTAAAAATTGGTGAGCCAAACGTGAAAGGCGCTAAAGTGACAGCAGAAATCGTTAGTCACGGCCGTCATGACAAAGTAAAAATCATGAAGTTCAAGCGTCGTAAGCATCACATGAAGCAAATGGGTCACCGTCAGTGGTACACTGAGGTGAAAATCACTGGTATTAAAGGCTAAGCTAAGCGTTTGCACTTAGTGCGAATCAGATAGCGAAAGGAGTAATCTAATGGCTCACAAGAAAGCGGGTGGTAGTACCCGGAACGGTCGCGATTCCGAGAGTAAACGCTTAGGCGTTAAGCGCTTCGGCGGCCAAGTTGTTTCAGCAGGTAGCATTATTGTTCGTCAACGTGGTACACGTTTCCACGCTGGTACTAACGTTGGTTGTGGTAAAGACCACACTTTGTTTGCAACTGCAGACGGCGTTGTTCAGTTTGTTACAAAAGGCCCTCAAAACCGCAAATACGTAGAGATCGTAGCAGCGGAATAAGCTTGGTCTTATCAAAAAAAGCTCCGCATTGCGGGGCTTTTTTTTTGCGTTTTTGTAGCGCATGAAAAACTAGCAGTTAAACTGAGTCAGTGGCTTGTAGATAGAGCGGAAAAATATGAAATTTGTAGATGAAGCAACGATATCTGTTGAGGCAGGAAAAGGTGGAAATGGGTGTTTAAGTTTTCGTCGCGAAAAGTATATCCCTAAGGGTGGCCCAGATGGCGGTGATGGCGGTGACGGCGGATCCGTGATTCTCGAGGCTGGGGAAGGTATTAATACGCTTATTGATTATCGCTATGTTCGGCAATATCGAGCTCAGTCTGGTGAAGGTGGTAAAGGGCGAAATTGTACCGGCGCGAAAGGTGAAGACTTGGTATTAAGTGTGCCTGTCGGTACGAGTGTCTTTGATGTTGATACTGAGGAAGTGCTCGGCGATTTGACTGAAATAGGTCAGCAGTTAGTTGTTGCGCAAGGTGGCTGGCATGGTTTGGGAAATACTCGCTTTAAATCAAGTACTAATCGCGCTCCTCGACAAACATCGCCGGGTAAGCCGGGTGAGAAGCGCAACCTCCGTCTTGAATTGAAAGTACTTGCTGATGTTGGTTTGTTGGGTCTGCCTAATGCAGGCAAATCTACATTGATTCGTTCGGTATCTGCCGCGAAGCCGAAGGTCGCGAACTATCCCTTTACAACGCTTGTTCCTAATTTGGGTGTCGTGCGTGTTGAGTCTCACCGAAGTTTTGTGATGGCCGATATACCAGGTTTGATTAAAGGTGCCTCGGAAGGTGCGGGTCTTGGTATACGTTTTCTGAAGCACTTAGTTCGTACCCGTTTGCTGCTTCATGTTGTCGACATGGCTCCATTTGATGGGAAAGAGCCTCTAGAGGCGATTAATGAGATCGTTGGTGAATTAGAGGGGTTTAGTCCGACCTTAGCCTCAAGAGAGCGTTGGTTGGTCTTGAATAAGCTCGATATGGTTCCAGAAGATGAGCGAGATCAGCGTTGTGATGAGTTGATAAAAGCGTTGAATTGGACTGGTCCAGTTTACAAAGCGTCAGCTTTGAATAATGAGGGCTTAGAGCCTCTAGTATGGGATATCATGCGTTGGATTGAAGAGCGAGCTGAGGCAGAGTCGAATGATGAAGAGTTGGCTCAGATGGAAGCTGGTCTGAAAGAGGCGATGCAGAAAGAAGCGCGTCAGCGTCTTGAGGAATATAAGGTCGCTCGAAAAGCGTCGCGTGCTAGCGAAGATGATGAAGATGACGACTTTGACGATGATGATTACGACGTTGAAGTTGAGTATGCGCCATAAGAGGTTGTCGTGCTAGATAGTAAGAGTATCGATGCGGCTCGTAGTAAGTTGCCTGCCGCAAAGCGAATAGTAGTTAAGATTGGTAGTGCGCTGTTAACGGACGATGGTCGAGGTCTCGATAGGGCGTCCATCAAAAAGTGGGTTGCTCAGATGGCGGCTTGTCGTCAGTCTGGAATCGAGCTTGTTTTGGTGTCCTCTGGTTCGGTGGCAGAGGGTATGGTGCGGCTTGGTTTGGATGCTAGACCTGAGCAACTTAATTTATTGCAGGCTGCTGCAGCGGTTGGTCAAACAGGGTTGGTCAATGCTTATGAGGAGTTCTTTCGCTCTCATGGATTAGCGACTGCGCAGATTCTACTGACTCATGAAGATTTGTCAGATCGTAAGCGTTATTTGAATGCTCGAAGCACGATCACAACCTTACTTGAAATGTGTGCGGTGCCTATCATCAATGAAAACGACACGGTTGTGACTGATGAAATTCGTTTTGGCGATAATGATACTTTAGGTGCTTTGGTTGCTAACTTAGTAGATGCTGACGGCCTGATTATCCTGACTGATCAGGATGGTATGTTTGATAAAGATCCTCGTGTTAATTCTGATGCTAAGCTCCTGAATGTTGTCCGTGCACAAGATAAGGCGCTTGATGCTATGGCGGGTGGGCGCTCTGGGGCTCTTGGTCGAGGTGGTATGGCAACCAAGTTGCGGGCTGCTAGATTAGCTGCGCGTTCAGGTGCATATACAGTTGTTGCTGGTGGGAAGATCGATGAAATCATCTCTCGCTTATTACAAGGTGAGCATCTGGGTACTTTGTTTGAGTCGAATACCGATCGGCAATTAGCGCGTAAACAATGGCTTGCAGGCCATTTGCAGACAAAGGGAAGTTTTACGCTTGATGATGGTGCGGTAAAGGCGCTTAGTGCTGGTGGAAATAGCTTGCTTGCTGTCGGTGTTGTTGAGCTTTCTGGTGATTTTAGGCGAGGCGAGATGGTGCGTTGTATTGATGTTGCTGGCAGAGAGGTAGCTCGGGGGCTGAGTAATTATAGCGCGCAAGAGGCGGTGAGGATTTTGGGTAAAGCGAGTTCTGTAATTGCTTCAGAGTTAGGTTATTGCCATGAGCCAGAGCTTATTCATGCTGATAATTTAGTTCTAACTTAAGAGTAAGCAAATAATTTAGACATAAAAAAAACCGAGCAAAGCTCGGTTTTTTTTATGTCTGCGTCGAATTAAGCTTTAAGCGCTTTAACTCGTGCGTTGAGACGGCTCTTGATACGAGCAGCTTTGTTTTTAGGGAACAAGTTCTTGTTCACCATGCCGTCGATAAGAGGTACAGCAGTTACATATGCTGCTTGAGCGTCATCGTAGTTGCCGCCAGCAATCTGTGCGTCAACTTTCTTGATGTAAGTGCGAACCATAGATCGTTGGCTTGCGTTGCGTTGGCGGCGTACTTCTTGTTGACGCGCGCGTTTCTTTGAAGATGGGGAGTTAGCCACCGTAATGCTCCTAAAATTTCGCGAAAATATTCAAACTAGCTGACTCAAAACTGCGAAATCGCTTACTTTTTGAGCCTGCGTTAAAAAAGGACGCGAGACTATGCCGTTTTAATTACTTAATGTCAAGGCTTCAGTTGGCCTTGAATGTTAAGTGTTGTTGCCTTGTTGAAGAGGAAGGGCTTTGCCTCTCCCGTCAACTTATTAAGTGAACTTCTTTACGCCACCATTTTTCCAATTAATGCCTCGCAAGTGCCCTTATCCATATACTTTGGTACCGGGTAATTTGCATGTGCTTCTTCCAGAGCAAGCTTCGCAATGCGCGGGATGTCTTCTTTTTTAAGGCTATCAAGTGTCTCTGGGATTTCGAACGACTGCAACATGCTACGTACTCTAGCTATAAATTTATCAGCGAGTTGTTTGTTGCTTTCTCTGCCTGTTTTTAAAGCACTAGCTTTTGCAAGTTCAGCAAGCTGAGGAATGATGTCGCTTTTCGAATAGTCCAAGATGTGTGGTAAGACGATCGAATTGGCGAGACCGTGAGGCGTTGAGTATAGAGCGCCAAAGTTATGCGCAATAGCGTGTACATAACCAACACCTGCTTTTGTAAATGCTAGTCCTGCATAATATGACGCCATGGCCATATTTTGGCGTGCCTCAAAGTTTTTTCCGTCATGTACTGCTGTTTCTAAATTTTCCATGATGAGTTTGGTCGCTGCTAATGCGTAACCACGTGTCTCATCCGTAGCATTAGTGGAAATGAACGACTCGATTGCATGAGTTAAAGCATCCATACCTGTTGCCGCAGTGACAGCAGGCGGAAGGCCAAGCATTAATTTACCGTCTAATGCCGCCATGGCTGGTACAAGCTTTGGATCAACGATTGGCGATTTTTGATGTGTATCTGGATCTGAAACGACCGAAACAATTGTGACTTCAGAACCTGTGCCTGCGGTTGTTGGCACAACGAATAACGGTAAAGGTGCTTTTCGGATTTTAAATAGCCCAGCCATTTTTTCGAGAGACTTATCGTTTGTAGCTCTTGCAGCAATGGCTTTACTTGCATCAATAGGTGAGCCTCCACCAACAGCTAAAATCCCTTCGCATTTGTTTTTCTTGAGAATACTCAAGCCTTTTTCGACTTGATCATAAGTAGGGTCTGGAAGAATGCCGTCGTAAATAGTGACATTGATACCTTGTTCTTCTAGTTTTGCTTGAATTTTGTTGAGCAGTCCTATTTCTACAAGCACTTTGTCTGTGACAAGCAATAGCTTTTTGATGCCTAGGTGGTGAATGGCTTCACAAAGTTCTAGTGATGAGTCCGCGCCGGAAAAAAGAGTAGGCTTTGGCATTGGGATAACGGCGGCCGCTACTTTAAGAGCTTTGGTTAGGCCTTTGTAGTATTGAACTTTTACTGGAAATAGCATGGATTTACTCGTCTAAATGAAATAATACAAAACGCGTGATTATGCGTATCACTTAAAATTAGAGTATATACTCTAATTTTAAGAATGGAAGAAAAGCCTGTTGATGAAACTTCTCTCGCCTTGATCAATTCGGCAGATTTTGTGCGATATGACTGGAGTGAAAGCGTTGTGGTAACTGTGTCACGGTTTTTGAAATAAAACGTTACACATTGCAAATTATTTGCAACATACAAATAGACGGTGGGGGCTTATAGTAAAAGCATACCGAATGTGTTGCGATTCAGGCCCGCAACGTGATCGGCCAAGTTTTTAGTGATTTCGTTTCCAAGCCCGCTTTTTAGCGGGCTTTTTTTTGCTTTGAAAAGAGTGTTGGTGATAGCAAATATTAGGCGCTGGCGCTCACGGAACTTTTAAGGTCGATATCTTCAAGCAGTTTATTTATCGCTGCAGCAAATTCTGCCCCAGCGTCTTCTTGTAAAAAGTGCCCGCCCTTGAGTGTAATGTGCTCTTGACCGTGAGCCCCCGGAATACGCTTCTGCATGTATCTATCGCCTCCGCGCGTAATTGGGTCGCCATTGCTGAATGTGGTTAGGAATGGTTTTTCCCATTTCTCGAGGACTTTCCAAGCTTCTTTATTTGCGCTAGATGCTGGATTATCAGGGGAGATTGGGACGAGTGCAGGAAAAGCTCTTGTTCCAGCTTTGTATTTTGAGCTAGGAAACGGCGCATCGTAAGCACGTATTTCATCAGGACTAAGCGTTTTAAAACAGCCAGTGTTTATGATTTTCGCGATGGGAAACCAGGGGCTGTTTAATGCAAATGCGCGCCAAATTTTAAATGCTTTTGGAACTGTCTCATCACCCGTGGGCAACATGCCGTTGCCAACTACGATGGCTTTAAATCTGTCTGAGTTCTCTGCGGCTAAGCGTAAGCCAAGTAGTGATCCCCAGTCTTGGCATACAAGAGTGATGTTGTTGAGCTCGAGTTGATCAATGAAATTAAGAAGCCAGTCAACATGTGTTTCGTAGCTATAGTCGTTTTTATTGGTTGGTTTATCTGATTTTCCGAAGCCAATGAGATCTGGCGCAATCACTCTATGTCCAGCAGCTGCGCAAATAGGAATCATGTGTCGATATAAATACGACCATGTTGGTTCGCCATGGAGCATGAGAACGGGATCTGCATTTTTAGAACCTTCGTCAACATAGTGCATCCGCAAGCCATCAATATCTTTATAGTTGGGCTTGAAAGGGTAATTAGATAGGCGAGCAAAGCGAGAGTCTGGCGTGCGAATGAATGGAATCATGTATAGCCTCTATATGTTTTTATTTTTTATCTCGGTAATGCTAGCGGGATGATCAAAAAAACACCAGAGGCAAAAGATTTCGCGATGCGCTTAGTCTTTTAGATCTAGATATCCACGCTGAATCGATGTTTCAAATGCTTTAGAACCCTCCGCCAACTCCTCAAAGCGTAAACGGTGAGCACGAAGTTTTTGCATTTCGTCGTTGCTAGGGAAATTCTCAGTTCCCTCATACTGCTTACATAGCGTGTATAGATGCTCTAAATATTCTGCGCGACTGCGTGCTACTAGTTCGACAATAGGCTGGAGATCGCTGATGCAAAGCTCATCAATTTTAGGGTTGATTTGCTCCTTGTTTGTCGTTTTTAAAAGCTGCTCAAATTGCATAAGTAAGCGATTAATGCTCTTGTCCATAATTCACCTCAGTTCTTCTTTATTCTCTAAGCATAGTGAAAGTCTCGCGATAGTCGAGTAGCATGGCGAGCATATTAATTGTTCAGAAAAATAAGACCTTGTATGGATTCCGAGGCAAGCCAAAGTCCCGCTAAAAAAAATTTATTTCGTTCTTCCGCAATTGTTGGATTGATGACAATGGTGTCTCGCTTTCTAGGCTTAGCGAGAGACGTTGTTGTCGCTAATTTCTTTGGTGCCAGTGCCGGCGCAGATGCATTTTTTGTTGCTTTCAAAATCCCTAACTTTTTTCGACGCTTATTTGCCGAGGGAGCATTTTCGCAAGCCTTTATTCCCGTATTGGCAGATTACAAAGATGGGCAGGATAGAGATGCGGTCAGAACATTACTGGGTTCTGTTTTAGGTGTGCTCGGCGCAGTTCTATTTGTATTTAGTTTATTAGCTGTGCTCGGTGCTCCTTGGGTGACAGCACTGTTTGCTCCTGGCTTTTTGGATGAGCCTACTAAGTACGAGCTTGCTAGCACTATGCTACAAATTACGTTCCCTTATCTTTTCTTGATATCGCTGACTGCGTTTGCCGGCGCGGTCTTAAATAGTTATGGAAACTTTGCTGTTCCAGCATTTACACCAGTACTGCTGAATTTGAGTTTGATTGCATCGGCGGTTTTTTTAACCCCTTTATTTGCTCAGCCGGTTATTGCGCTTGCGTGGGGTGTTTTTATCGCTGGTGTATTGCAGCTGTTTTTTCAATTGCCGTTTTTACTGCGATTGGGTTTGCTACCTAGGCCAATATTAGATTATCGGCATGAGGGCGTACGCAAAATCGGTGCATTAATGTTGCCAGCAATGTTTGGGGTTTCGGTGAGCCAGATTAATTTATTGCTCGATACAATTCTCGCATCCTTGCTGCAAACAGGAAGCGTGTCTTGGCTGTATTACTCGGATAGATTGGTTGAGCTGCCGCTTGGAGTCTTTGGTATTGCGATTGCGACGGTGATTTTGCCGGCGCTTTCAGCAAATAATGCCGCAAAGTCGGAAGAGGCTTTTTCAGCCACTATCGATTGGGCTTTGAAAATGGTTCTTTTAATTGGCTTGCCTGCAGCACTTGCTTTAATCGTTTTGGCAGAACCATTAATCGCCGTGTTGTTTCATTATGGAGCTTTGAACGATACTGATGTGCTGCAGTCTGCTCACAGTTTGCGAGCATATGCTTTAGGCTTGTTGGCGTTTATGTTCGTCAAAGTCCTAGCGCCGGGTTTTTTCGCGCGAAAGGATATGCGTACACCGGTCAAAATTGGCATCTATGCCATGATCGCCAACATGGTATTTAATCTCGCGCTTATCTGGCCTTTACAGCACGCAGGGCTTGCGCTGGCTACTGCAATGTCGGCTTGGTTAAATGCAATTTGTTTATTGGTGGTTTTGAAGCGACAAGGCGTTTACAAGTCAGGTAATGGCTGGTTTGTATTTGTAATACGTTTGCTGGGTGCTGTCGTCGCTATGGTGTTAGTGGTTTCATATTTGAATTCACCAACTCAAGAATGGTTGGTTTGGGATGTTTGGCAGCGTATCTCGACGATTGGTTTGCTTGTCATCTGTGGAATCTTTAGTTACTTCATTGTTTTGCTTTGCTTGGGTTTAAACTTGAAAAATATGCTTAAGCAAAAGGTGTAGTGATACCTAGTGAACTGTACGCTATTCTCTTAGTTTGTTAATTCATTAAACAAAGCTGTGATCTAAGTCGAAAAACCTAGTGGTGTTGTCTTTATTTTGTTCAGTTAACAGGATTTAATAAGCGATAACTTAAGTTTACACAGTGTTTTGGCAAGCGAATTTCGCGGAGATCTCATGAAACTTTTTATATCAGCGTTCACAGTTTTTGTGCTCATTTTTGTATCTGCTGCTTCGTATGCCAATGATGATGAGTTTAAGCCTGCCTACCAGAATATCGATTCTTATGATTTAGATGACTCCGATAAATTATTTGTTCGTCACAAGGGGCGTAACTACTACACATCAGGCAAAGATGCTGGTGATAACACTATTCGAGTGAATGAGAATAATGAAGAGTCGACTGATGAGACGGTCGGTATTTTAACGTTTTTGATTGCTCCAGCGGCTATTGTTTACATGAACTTGACCGGGTGGTGGGAATAAAACATCGCTTGACGAATAAAATTTTCCTTTCTTTCACCTAAACCATGGGCGCTTGATTGAATAAGTGCCTCCTCAACATTTATAATCCCCAGCTATTTTTTGCAGTGATGTAGGGCAAATGAAGCTCCTTCGAGGCTTATACAACAACCCTCTTCCAGAGGAAGGGTGTGTCGCAACGATTGGAAATTTCGATGGTGTTCATCTGGGGCACCAAGAAATTGTACGTCGTGTTGTTGAGCGGGCTAGTGATCTTAATCTCCCCTCGGTTGTCGTCGTGTTCGAACCTCAACCGCAAGAGTATTTTAAAGGCGAGCAGGCACCCGCGCGTTTAATGCGATTTCGTGACAAGTACGAATGTCTGCAAAATTACGGCTTAGATTATATTTGCGTACTTCAATTTAATGAGAAGTTTCGTGCCCTCACTGCCAAAGCATTTATTGATCAAGTTTTGGTGAATCACTTAAAAGTGAAACACTTGGTCGTTGGAGATGACTTTCGTTTTGGCGGAGATCGCCAAGGTGATTTTCAAGCCTTGTTAAATGCTGGTGAGGAATTTGGCTTTACGGTTGAAAATTCCGATACCTACAAAGTTGAGGGTACAGAGAGCCAAGCTCGCGTCAGCTCTACATTGGTCCGCGTTAAGTTAGCAGACGGTGAGTTTGATACGGTTGAAAGATTGCTCGGTCGTCCTTATACCTTGTCGGGACGCGTGATGTATGGGCAACAGCTTGGCAGAACGATTGGCTTTCCCACGGCCAACATTGCATTGCGTCGAAAGAGCAACCCACTAAAGGGTGTGTTTGCATTACAAGTCGATGTAATGAGCGGTGATCATGCCGGTTCATATTACGGCGTGGCTAATTTGGGTAAGAAACCTAGTGTTGGTGAATTTGACGCCAACTTAGAAATACATATTTTTGACTTCTCTGGCGATATATATGGTCAGAGAGTACAGGTAGAGTTCCTGAAAAAAATTCGCAATGAGCAGAAGTTTGAGAGCCTTCAAGCACTGCAAGAACAAATAGAACGCGATAACGTCGCTGCGAGAGAGTTCGTAGCACAACTTAATGAGAATGAAGCGAAAAGACTATGAGTGATTATAAGCACACCTTGAATTTGCCGGATACCGAATTTCCGATGCGCGGCAACCTCGCTCAGCGTGAGCCAGGTATGTTGAAGCAATGGCAAGATCAGGATCTTTATCAAAAGATTCGCGATGCGCGCCAAGGTGCTGAAAAGTTTATTTTGCATGATGGCCCTCCATACGCGAACGGCAACATCCACATTGGTCACTCTGTTAATAAAATTCTTAAAGACATTATCGTGAAATCGAAAACCATGAGTGGTTTCGATGCGCCATATATCCCGGGTTGGGACTGCCACGGTTTGCCAATCGAACACAATGTTGAAAAGAAAATTGGTAAAGCAGGCGTTAAGGTTGAGTTCTCGGCGTTCCGTAAAGCATGTCGTGAATATGCAGCAAAGCAAGTAGCTGGTCAGAAAGAAGACTTCATTCGTTTAGGTGTCTTTGGTGATTGGGACAAGCCTTATCTCACCATGGACTTCAAGTTCGAGGCCGATATTATTCGTGCATTAGGCAAGATCATTGATAACGGCCACTTAGTAAAAGGCTTCAAGCCAGTTTACTGGAGTGTGGTGGGTGGTTCTGCGTTGGCTGAAGCTGAAGTTGAATATCAAGACAAAGAAAGTACAGCTATTGATGCCCGTTACGATGTTGTCGATCGAGCTTCTGTGTTTGGTAAATTTGATGCCGCCGATAATGGCCAAAATCTTTCTATCGTAATTTGGACAACAACGGCTTGGACGCTTCCATCTAGCCAAGCGGTTTCTTTGAATCCTGATCTTGATTATTCCTTAGTGAAAGTCGATCTAGGATTGGGCGAAGAACTTGTGGTTCTTGCGCAAGCACTCGTTGATGACGCTATGGAGCGTTATGGTGCTGAAAACTTTGAAGTCGTTGGCTCGGCGAAAGGTTCTGATCTTGAAGGTGAGTTGTTGGTTCATCCTTTTTACCGCGACAAGCAGCTTCCTGTACTAGTTGGTGATCACGTAACAACAGATGCCGGTACGGGTGCAGTACATACAGCGCCTGACCATGGTGTTGATGACTTCAATGTTGGCAATAAGTACGGCTTAAAAACACTTAACTATGTCGACGATAACGGTGTTTATCGCGATATCGTTCCGATGTTTGCAGGTCAGCACGTTTATAAAGCCGACGGTCCGGTTCTTGAAGCGTTAACTAACGAAGGCAAGTTAGTTCTTAGCAAAAAGTTCTCGCACAGCTACCCGCATTGCTGGCGTACAAAAACGCCACTAATCTTCCGTGCAACGCCTCAGTGGTTTGTGAGCATGACGGAAAATGGCTTGAAAGATAAAGCGCTAGAAGCTGTGAAAGGCGTTAAATGGGTGCCATCTTGGGGTCAAAATCGTATTGAAGCGATGCTTGAGCAAAGCCCTGATTGGTGTATCTCACGTCAGCGTACTTGGGGTGTTCCGATTGCCTTGTTCGTGCACAAAGAAACTCAAGAACTTCATCCAAAAACGTCAGAGCTGATTGAACAAGTGGCTCAGCGTGTCGAAGGCACTGGCATGGATGCATGGTTCGATTTAGATGCTTCAGAGCTACTTGGCGATGATGCAGACAACTGGAACAAAGTAACCGATACCTTAGATGTATGGTTCGACTCTGGTGTGACACATGCAGCGGTACTTGAACAGCGCGCAGAGCTTGGTCAATACCCGGCAGATCTTTACTTAGAAGGTTCGGATCAGCACCGTGGTTGGTTCCAGTCATCTTTGAAAACTGGTATTGCGATCAAGGGTGAAGCGCCATACAAGCAAGTGCTTACACATGGCTTTACCGTGGATGGTGAAGGCCGCAAGATGTCTAAGTCCATTGGTAACGTGGTTTCGCCGCAAGAAGTGATGAACAAGCTTGGTGCAGATATCCTACGTTTGTGGGTTGCTGCGACGGACTACAGCGGTGACATGACGGTATCGGATGAAATCCTCAAGCGTACAGCAGATTCATATCGCCGTATTCGTAATACCGCGCGATTCTTGTTAAGTAATATCAATGGTTTTGATCCAAAAGCGGACTTAGTACCGAATGATCAAATGATTGCACTAGATCGTTGGGCTGTAGATCAGGCACTTCAACTGCAAGCAGAGCTTCAAGAAGCGTATGACAACTACAACTTCTTAGGCGTGTTCCAGAAGTTGGTTCAGTTCTGTGTTGGTGAGTTGGGTGGTTTCTACTTAGATATCATCAAAGACCGTCAGTACACCACGCAAGCGAATAGCTTGGCTCGTCGTTCTTGTCAGACTGCGATGTATCATATTCTAGAAGCAATGACGCGCTGGATGGCGCCAATCTTAAGCTTCACGGCTGATGAGATCTGGGCTGTTATGCCGCAGCCAGTATCAGGTGAGCGAGATGAGAGCGTATTCTTGGCTGAGTGGTATACCGACTTAGTTGCACTTTCAGATGATGAGCCGCAAGGTCGTGACTTCTGGAATAAAGTGATGGCGGCAAAAGAAGCTGTTAATAAGTGTATCGAAGAAGAGCGTAATGCCGGCAATGTAAAAGGCTCACTAACGACTGTAGTTAGTTTGTACTGTGAAGGTGATTTGGCTGACACCCTGAGCACCTTAGGCGAAGAGTTGCGTTTCGTATTGATTACCTCTGGCGCACGCGTGCTTGGCTTGAGTGATGATGGCCATGCCGATGCGAAGCCTTCTGACTTAGAAGGTTTGCTTGTGAAGGTTCAACCTAGCTCTGATGTGAAGTGTGATCGTTGCTGGCACCACCGTCCGGAAGTCGGCACGATTGAAGCGCACAAGGATCTGTGTCAGCGCTGTGTTGATAATATCGATGGCGAAGGTGAATCGCGTCAGTATGCTTAATCAATAGCAATTAAATAGAGCAGGGTTACTAAGTATGTTGAAGTATTTGTGGTTGTCGTTGAGTGTTGTGGTGTTAGATCTTTACACCAAATACTTAGCGAGCACGCAGTTGGAATATGCGATTCCTGTGCCCGTGATGCCGCACTTCAACTTTACTCTGCTCCACAACACTGGAGCGGCGTTTAGTTTTCTCGCGAATGAAGGTGGCTGGCAACGTTGGTTCTTTATTGTCTTAGCTCTGGGCGTCAGTATCGCGCTTGTTCGTTGGGTTTACACGCTCAAAAATGACCGTTGGTTAGCGATTGCTTTATGTCTCGTTTTAGGTGGGGCACTAGGTAACCTGTTTGACTCGAGACTATATTGCCCGAGACTCAGAACGACTCTTTGGTTTTGGGTTACCGTCTTCGTCCTTGCTACGGAACATATCTAATACCAACATTGCGGCACCAACCGAGATAGCGCTATCTGCAATGTTGAAGGCTGGAAAGTGATAATCGTTCCAGTAAAAATGAAGGAAATCGACAACATATCCCAGCATTATCCGGTCATACAGGTTACCTAGTGCCCCACCTAAAACGAGACATAAAGCAATCGCTAACCAACGGTCATTTTTGAGCGTGTAAACCCAACGAACAAGCGCGATACTGACGCCCAGAGCTAAGACAATAAAGAACCAACGTTGCCAGCCACCTTCATTCGCGAGAAAACTAAACGCCGCTCCAGTGTTGTGGAGCAGAGTAAAGTTGAAGTGCGGCATCACGGGCACAGGAATCGCATATTCCAACTGCGTGCTCGCTAAGTATTTG
>NZ_LWFH01000778.1:0-769 GCF_001635725.1 Oleiphilus sp. HI0066 | reverse complement strand
TGGTACGCGGTTTGTTTCTGAATTGGCTTATCAAGATGAAATTCTCAACGACTTGCCAAACAACGAGTACTTTGGCGACGAGGTCAAAGAGAAACTAATCTATTACCCAACAGTTACTCGCGATGAATTCAAAACTCAAGGAAGAATTACCGATGCGATGCGTAACGGAAAATTAGCCTCAGATATCGGTTTGCCACCCTTAGATCTTGAAAATGATCGTTTCATGATTTGTGGTAGCCCAAGCATGTTAAAAGAGACATGTGAAATCCTTGATGAGATGGGGTTTGAGGAAGCTAAGCAGGGTAATTTAGGACACTACGTTATTGAACGAGCGTTTGTAGAGAGTTAGTTTTCACTAAACAAAAAAGGCGTGCTCAGCACGCCTTTTTTGTTTGTACTCATTAGTTGAATTCAACAATTTCGGCTCCAACTACGTATCCCTCTGGTCCGTTTGGAGCGCATCGAATGACGCGCAAAGTCGCTGTTAGATCTGCTGTTTGTTCGGTGCCAGATTTGATCGTGGTGCGAAAAATAGCATCTTTATCAAGTGGTTCTTTCAGCCTAAACATCAGACCAGCTCCACTTAAGTTTAAGCACATAGCTGGGTATGTTTTGTTTGAGTCGAGCATGTGAATCTCAATGTCAGTGTTTAATGCCATTCTCCGAAAATTGCGTTTTTCAGAATAATTGCGTTGTACATTGGTCATAGCGACATGTGCCATAGCGACTTGATCCTGTTATTTTCTTTTATATCTAGCAGATAGATAAA
>NZ_LWFH01000777.1:0-879 GCF_001635725.1 Oleiphilus sp. HI0066 | reverse complement strand
ATTTTTCCTACCCTTGTTATGCATTTTTTTGCACCTTACCCAAATAGATTAAAGGTAATGCGATAGCCACTACCAATGACCAAGTATAGATAAACGCAGCCGCTACAGCATGTATAGCTATTAGGTACATGGCTAGATTTTTTTGTTTGCCGAAAAGTAGAATTAGACCCGTTAAGATACAAGCAAAAATTGAAACCAAAGTAAAAATGAATAGCCAGCTACCTGACTCGCTTGGAGACAACGCGTATTTGGCAGATGATATTGCAAGCTGAACAGAATCTAGGCAGTCAGGCCGAGCAGAAAATAGAAACACCCACCATATGGCTATAAGAGCCACTGCACCTAACAAGCTTAATGTTCCTGCGATTTTGCTACCCATTGCGATCTCTTAGTGCATAACAGTTAATTCTACGTACCCGATACGGGTATCACTTTTCAATTAGGTTAACACCTTCGGAAGGATCAATTCATTAATAATCATAGACTTATGAGACTTCCGTTTTTTCAAATTGCGCACACTCTTTAGCAAATGCGTACTGAATACGCATTTGCTAATTCATTACCTCCTTAAAATCAGAGCTTTATAAGAGTAAGCAGTGATACCCGCCGCTCGCGCGGTTATCACAGCCGACCTGTAGATATAATTTGAACCTACACAACTCGACCTCTCGAAGCAGGTGCGATCAAAGCGTTAAGGTCTGCAATCTTCTTCGAAGCGGGCATGGTGAACTGCGAAGCACTAACAGCGGCTTTTGTCTATTTGCGAATGGAAAACCAATGTCCGCTTTTCATTCTTATGGGTCTATTCTGACAGGCTTTGAAAATACCTGATACAAAATAGCGGACGAAAATCGGCTCTATTAAACTGTCTGAAAGTTT
>NZ_LWFH01000776.1:0-533 GCF_001635725.1 Oleiphilus sp. HI0066 | reverse complement strand
AACGTGGTCTTTCTTCGGACCACAGCCACGACCTTCAAGAATCTCCATTACCATAGAGCGCGCAACAACATCGCGTCCAGCAAGGTCTTTAGCATTCGGCGCATAACGTTCCATGAAACGCTCACCTTCACTGTTAATCAAGTAACCGCCTTCACCACGACAACCTTCAGTAACGAGAGTACCCGCGCCATAAATACCAGTCGGGTGGAACTGCCACATTTCCATGTCTTGACCATGGAAGCCTGCACGCAATGCCATACCCATGCCATCACCAGTATTGATCAATGCATTCGTAGTCGATTCATAAATACGACCAGCACCGCCTGTCGCCATGACAGTCGCTTTCGCTTTGATATATACCGTCTCACCAGTTTCGATACAGATAGCGATAACGCCTACAACAGCACCTTTCTGGTTCTTAACCAAATCTACCGCATACCATTCATTAAGGAATGTCGTTCCACCTTTCAAGTTACCTTGATAAAGCGCATGCAACAAAGCGTGACCAGTACGGTCAGCCGCTGCGCAAGTAC
>NZ_LWFH01000775.1:0-1102 GCF_001635725.1 Oleiphilus sp. HI0066 | reverse complement strand
GCCATATGCCTAAGCGCTTTTGTTTCAGGTGTTGTTTCGATTTAGCTTCTTCTTTTCTTGTCGGCAGCGGCCGACAACGCCTTAAGACCTTTAACGCTAAAGGTCTTAAGAATCTAAATGCGCCCCAGCTCTCGGGGCCTTCGGCTACACTCAAGTTCTTGTTCAAATCGGCGCTGCGGGACTCGCCTTCGGCTCGGGCAGTCCTCGCGTATTCCCGATTTTCACTAGCGAGCTTTCGTCCCTCAAGATGAGGGTGGCCGTTTCGATAAAGTATATTTTTGGCACTAACTTCCCCCTTCTGACTAGATGAGTCGCGAAAAGAATAAACAGATTAACGCCGAGGATTGTCTGAGTGAACGAAGTGAGCGAGTTCCGCAGGCGCTGTTTATTCTTGAGCAACGAATGAACCCGAAGGGCTAGGAAGTAGGGGCTGACAGGGACGAGGTGAATTTCTTAGTAAGAGAGGGTGGCCTGGGTCATTGTTAAGGGAGTGTCAGCTACTCCCTTAACTCGTCCTTCAGGACGAAACCTGAATAGAAGAAAAAACTATACCTCGATCATCACTGGACAGTGATCTGAACCCATCACCTGATCAAAAATATCTGCATTCTTGATGCGATCTTTAAAAGAGTCAGACACTAAGAAGTAATCAATCCTCCACCCTATGTTGCGCTGACGTGCTCCAGCACGGTAGCTCCACCAAGAATAACGCTCACCTTGCTCTGGATGAATATGTCGGAAGCTATCGACAAAGCCCGCATTGGTATAGGCATCCATACCATCGATTTCTTCTTGCATGTAGCCTGCGCTTTTATTGTAGTTTGGCTTCGGACGCGCGAGATCAATATCTTTATGTGCAACGTTCAAATCGCCGCAAACTAATACTGGTTTGGTTTGTTCTAGGGTTTGAATGTATTCAAGAAAAGCTTTGTCCCAAGTTTGACGATATGGCAGACGTTTGAGTTCGCTCCCGGAGTTAGGTGTGTAAACGGTGACGAGATAAAAGTCTTCGTACTCTGCGCAAATGACACGGCCTTCGGTATCGTGTTCATCGATGCCAATATCATTTTTAATAGAAAGAGGCCTTTCTTTCGTGATGATC
>NZ_LWFH01000774.1:0-493 GCF_001635725.1 Oleiphilus sp. HI0066 | reverse complement strand
AGGGACGCTTTAGGCGTTTGCTCTAAGTAATCAATCGCCACATCTTCGAGAACGTAGCCGTTCAAATCATCACCGATGACTTCAACGATTTTGTCTCTGAATTCTTGTCGGTTCTCAAACAGCTTAACGAAGTCAATTTGCTTACCTACAGTCTTAAGTGCCTCTGAAAATTTCGCATTGAACAGTTGATTGACTGCTTCTTTATCAGACGCACGATCTGCACCAATTGACTTAGCTACTTTCAACACATCATCAGCTGTTTCATTTACTCGCAGGTAGAAAGCTACGGTGATATCCGCACGCATATTATCGGCACAGATCAATCCATCTTTACCTCTTCGATCAACTTCTAAAGTGATCAAGGAGATTCGCATCAATTCTTTCTTATAAATAATGGGATAAACCAAAGCACCAGTGAAGTGAACTTTTGGTTTTGACGACATATCGTTAACAATCAGAGCTGTTCCTTGCTCTACCTTTATGTAAAAGGCTT
>NZ_LWFH01000773.1:0-892 GCF_001635725.1 Oleiphilus sp. HI0066 | reverse complement strand
TGAAGATAGGCAGGATTATCACTCTCATCCCAATACGGAAAACCAATTTCATCTAGCATCGCTAAAAACGTTGGCTTCTCTTCTTCACTGACCTGCACCCCCATAAAGACACGACTATATGCCGCTCCGTGGTTGCGGTAATGAAACATTGAGATATTCCATTTGCTACCAAGCGAGGTCAAAAATTTCATCAAAGCGCCAGGGCGCTCAGGAAACTGAAAACGAAATACTTGCTCATTTTCGGCGTTAGATGGGCCACCGACCATATGTCGCACATGCAGTTTAGCGACTTCATTATCGGTTAAATCCATCACTGGATAACCTTGTTCCTCAAGCTCCTCAACAAGCTGTACCCGTTCGCCTTCAACCCCTGAAGTTTGCACACCAACAAAAATTTGAGCATCAGAGCCATCAGTATATCGGTAGTTAAACTCCGTAATATTCCGACGATGCAGTGCCTTAATAAACTTCTTATAGCTACCCGGTTTCTCAGGAAGAGTGACCGCTAAAATCGCTTCGCGCTTCTCGCCAATTTCAGTACGTTCTGAAATATATCGCATGCGATCGAAGTTCATGTTTGCGCCAGAGACAACCGTCAAAAGGTTCTCGCCCTCAACATTGGTCTGCTCTACATACTTTTTCAACCCAGCGACACCAATTGCACCAGCCGGTTCCGCAATGCCACGCGTGTCATCAAAAATATCTTTAATCGCTGCACATATTTCGTCGGTCGTCACCGTAATCACATCATCAACATGATCTTTACAGACATCCCAAGGAAGCTTGCCTATTTGTCGAACCGCGACACCATCGGCAAAAATGCCAACTTGATCTAACACGACACGCTTGCCCGACTTCATTGCCGCTTGCAAACATGCCGCATCTTCGGGCT
>NZ_LWFH01000772.1:0-577 GCF_001635725.1 Oleiphilus sp. HI0066 | reverse complement strand
GTGCATGGCAGTGGGAGCCGGTCGACTTGAAAGATGAGCATCGCCCTGCTGCGATTGATGATCAAGCTGATCCAACCCGTGTTGTGATGACCGATGCCGATATGGCTATGAAAGTAGACCCAGAGTACCGCAAAATCTCAGAGCGTTTTTACAATGACCCTGAGTATTTTTCAGAAGTATTTGCGCGTGCTTGGTTCAAGTTAACGCACCGCGATATGGGGCCTAAAAGGCGTTACATTGGTCCTGAAGTTCCTGTGGAAGATTTGATTTGGCAAGACCCAACACCTGCAGGAAATAGCGATTTTGATGTAGCTGCTGTGAAAGTAAAAATTGCTGAAAGTGGTTTGAGTGTGTCAGACCTAGTTACCACCGCATGGGATAGTGCACGTACATTCCGCGGCTCTGACTTCCGAGGTGGTGCAAATGGTGCGCGTATTCGTCTTGAACCAATGGCTAGTTGGGCGGGTAACGAGCCAGAGCGCTTGCAACGTGTTCTTTCAGTGCTTGAACCAATAGCGCAGGCTGCCAATGCGAGTGTTGCTGACGTGATCGTACTTGCTGGTGGTGTGGGGGTTGA
>NZ_LWFH01000771.1:0-735 GCF_001635725.1 Oleiphilus sp. HI0066 | reverse complement strand
CGAGATTATGCCTGCCAGCACATTGCCTACGGCAGAGCCTATCATTAAGACCATTAAATCGCCGAACACAGAGCCAATGAACAAACATGGAAGATAACAAATAAATAGTCGGGCGAAGGAAATTTTTAAGCCATCCATTGCGCGGCTAATAGCATTTGCGGCAGACACTAAGACCATACAAATGCCAAGAAATGCATAGCTAAACGGAATGATGACGATATACAGCGCCAGTAATGAAGCAATGTCCTCATTGCCCGCAAGAGCATGGCTGATGCTGGAGTCAAATAATACAAGGATCAACGCAAGTAAGAGTTGCCATGCGATGATTGTCTTCACAGCAAGCTTGAGTAATATCTGAATGTCATCAAAGTTCTTCGCGCCATAGCTCTTTCCTATCATTGGGGGAAGAGACATTGTCATTGCCAAGACTAAAATGATTGAGAAAAACTCAACACGAATGCCGAGGCCCCAAGCAGCAACGCTTTCCGTCCCATGTTGGGCAACAAGCATCGTGGCTAGCATTGAAGAGAGAGCTGGAAGTAATTGGCTAGTCATAGCAGGTAGGGCAACCGCTAAAATTTGTTTGATCTTTTCAATAGCGTTTTCAAATGCATCACTGAAATGCAGCCAATTCTTTTTCAAAATAAATGGATAAACAAAAAGGCAGCCGATACTAAAAGAGCATAATGTGGCCCATGCGGCGCCGGCTAAACCTAGATCAAAGGTGAAGATGAA
>NZ_LWFH01000770.1:0-1058 GCF_001635725.1 Oleiphilus sp. HI0066 | reverse complement strand
CACCAATATAGGTAAGCAGACCCAAAAAGCTCAAATCAACTTCAGGGTAACCCGCCCATGCCAACGCACCTTCTTTTAATACGTAGGTATAAATCAAGTTGTTCACTGGCACGGTTACGGCCAATACAACGATAACTGCGATACCTAGACCAACCGCTGCTTGAATCTTCTTAGAGATCGCCAAGAAGGTACACATACCCAAGAAGAAGGCCAAAGCCATGTTCTCGACGAAAACCGCCTTAATAAAGAGACTTAAATAATGCTCAATCATTAGAATGCCTCCTTAACACGGTGCGCTGACATCTTGTAATCCGGCGCTTCAACTTGGCCTTTATCCCAAGTACGAACAATCCAGATAAAGATACCAATTAAGAAGAATGCACTTGGCGGAAGTAGCAACATACCATTTGGCACATACCAGCCACCATCATTCACAAGCGGTAGAATCTCAATACCGAACAACTTACCTGAGCCAAGCAATTCACGGAAGAATGCTACGAACAGCAGGATAACTGCATAACCAAGACCGTTACCAACACCATCAACAAAACTCATTGCTGGGCCATTCTGCATCGCGAACGCTTCTGCACGCCCCATAACAATACAGTTAGTGATGATCAGACCAACGAATACAGAAAGCTGCTTCGAAAGCTCGTATGCGTAAGCACGAAGTACTTGGTCTACAACAATTACCAAGGTCGCGATAATTGTCATCTGAACAATAATACGAATATTCGAAGGAATCTGGCTTCGAATAAGAGATACAGCCAAGTTGGCAAGGCCTGTAACAGTACATACTGCCAAGCCCATAACAACTGAAAGCTGCATGCTAGTGGTAACCGCAAGTGCCGAACAAATACCAAGGATTTGGAGGGCAATTGGGTTATTACTAAAAATAGGTTCGAATAAAACCTGTTTAGCGGATGCTGTGCTCACCTCATACCCCCTGACGCAATTTCTGCAAGTACTTTTGGAAACCGTGCTCGCCTGTCCAGTATTGAACGAGATTTGTCACGCCACGACTTGTAAGAGTCGCGCCCGAAAGACCATCAATTTGA
>NZ_LWFH01000769.1:0-1207 GCF_001635725.1 Oleiphilus sp. HI0066 | reverse complement strand
TGTTCCAACAATGGGCTCAGAGAATGACGATCAAGCTCGACGCTTTATCAATCTGATCGATGAATTCTATGATCGAAACGTAAAGCTGATTATTTCAGCTGCAGCGCCGATTCATGCCTTGTATGAAGGTGGTCGATTGAGTTTTGAGTTTGAGCGAACGGAGAGTCGACTGCTTGAGATGCAGAGTGAGGAGTACTTAGCTTCTGAGCACCGCGCTTAAAAACTCATTCAAAGCTATTCCAATTGCAAATACTGCGTTAAATATGCGCTCAAACTGCTCACTGGCTTTGCCAGAACGCACTTTAGTGCGGCCCGAAGGGTAAGCGGAGCGCATCATCTATTGTTTAGGCGGAAAGCACGGGGCTAGATAATACCTGTCATTGGGCGTTTTCTGGGATGGCTTTAACTTAACTCTTCTTTTCCTGTCGGCGCTGGCCGACGGCAGGTCGGGGTCTTTGTCTCGCCAAAGACCCCAACACCCCAAAAGGCGACCCGGATCGCTTGCGCGCTCGACGGGGTTATCCCTTCGTTCCAGTCCGTCATTGCCGCGAAGGCGGCAATCTATTGTTTAAAGTGTAATGCTCGGAACTAGACAAAAGCCGACCCAACTACCCCTCATGACCAATGCTCACTTCTAGAGAGGTGCAGACACATGGTAATGCAAAAGCCTCGAAACAGTTCCTGCGACCTAACAATAAAACCATCAAATAATGAGCTCAAAAACTATATAAATTTACAGGTGTAATGGAATCACGAAGATTTAAGGTGATCGCTTCCTATGAAACCCGTGAGATAAGTCTGTCTTTTTACGGCTTCCTTCTGATATTGTTTTATAAAACAATTACTTAAAAAATTGCCTCTGGATTTATACGGACCCGTGTAAACCCAAGTCTTCTTTTTGCGCAAAAAGAATCTTGATTTCTAATGATAGGGTGCTCTTTAAGTGATGGAATCAATTAAACAAAAATGGAATTTTGATGATCGTGAAGACGCTTTGTCCTCTGCGGTTTATACGGAATTCCGTATAGTAAGCTGTTAAGCCTAAAGGGAATTTTGCATGAATCGAAACTTACTTCTCGTTGTATACCTAATATTTTTGCCCTTTGCTTGCTTTGCTTCTTACCCAGAAGCAAACAATGAATACGTTAATGATTATGCCGATATCATTGAATTTGAGGTTATAGAGAAACTTCGAGAAGAACTCGAA
>NZ_LWFH01000768.1:0-822 GCF_001635725.1 Oleiphilus sp. HI0066 | reverse complement strand
ATCACTCCTTTCTGTAGAATACGCACCCCTTTTTTAATATAAGCAAAATCTATAACAGGTTTTGGGAGCCTTTATGTCGAGTATAAATAAGGTCGTGTTAGCGTATTCTTGCGGCCTAGATACTTCTGTAATCGTAAAATGGTTACAAGAAGAATATAACTGCGAAGTAGTCACTTATACTGCAGACTTGGGACAAGGTGAAGAAGTCGAGCCAGCGCGCGCAAAAGCTGAAGCGCTAGGTGTTAAAGAAATCTACATCGAAGATGTCCGTGAAGAGTTTGTACGTGATTTCGTATACCCAATGTTCCGCGCGAACACCATCTATGAAGGTGAATACCTTCTAGGCACTTCTATTGCTCGGCCCCTTATCGCAAAACGGCTCATTGAAATTGCGAATGAAACAGGTGCAGACGCGATCTCTCACGGTGCGACCGGTAAAGGCAACGACCAAATTCGTTTTGAATTAGGTGCATATGCACTTAAGCCTGGTGTGCAAGTGATTGCGCCTTGGCGTGAATGGGATCTTAACTCCCGTGAAAGCCTTCTTGCTTACTGTGAAAAACACGGTATTGAGATCGAAACGAAGAAAGGTAAATCACCATACTCAATGGATGCGAACCTCCTTCACATCTCATACGAAGGTGACATTCTTGAAGATCCTTGGGCAGAAGCAGAAGAAGATATGTGGCGTTGGTCTGTATCTCCTGAAAATGCACCCGATAAAGCAACCTATATCGACCTAACTTACGAGAAGGGTGATATTACTGAGGTTGACGGGAAAGCGATGACTCCTGCAGAAGTGCTAGCGCACTTGAATGAAGT
>NZ_LWFH01000767.1:0-521 GCF_001635725.1 Oleiphilus sp. HI0066 | reverse complement strand
GAGGGGTTGAGCTCAACTCAAACGTGGGAAGGCTGATCGATAAAGTCTGCCATCCGGTAAACGGAAGATACTCCCGCAAGGAACGAACGATATTAGGCCAGTCTGCATGCTGCGAGGTGTTCGGGATGATTAAAGCTGCGCCCTGAGTAATCGGGCTTTTAGGTTTAATGTTTAAGGCAAGGCTTTGATGAGAGCTCGCTGATCCTGGGTATTTAATGTCTAGCCAGGTAACTTGGTTTTCTGGGCTGGCCGCAGCAAGAAGTTTGGTAAATGCGCGTTCCTGTTGAATTAACGCTGGTAGCGTTGGGCGCATTTCTTCTGCTGAGGGGGCTTGTTCGGGCGCTTCTTGAGATGTGTTTTCATTCGACTGAGCAAGACCAGAGCTAGTTTCTTGGGCGAGAGTATTGGCGCTAACAATAAGGCTAAGACTAATTATTCTTAGATTTGACAGTATCTTGCTTGTTATTTTGTGATTGATTGCATACATTGCGCGCAAACACCTGTTCCCTTACTGATTGAGG
>NZ_LWFH01000766.1:0-822 GCF_001635725.1 Oleiphilus sp. HI0066 | reverse complement strand
ACCTGAGTACCAGTGGCAATACCCTCCTTTTGAAGCACGCATTGAAGACGGGCATATTCATGGACGCGGTACCGCAGACATGAAAGGTAGTTTAGCGGCGTTTATCACGGCAACTGAGCGCTTCATCGAAAAGTATCCAGAGCATAAAGGCTCTATCGCCTACTTGATTACGAGTGATGAAGAAGGTCCAGCGAAAAATGGAACGGTAAAGGTCATCGAAACCTTAGAAGCTCGTAACGAGAAAATTGACTGGTGTCTTGTTGGCGAACCCTCAAGCACCACAACGCTAGGTGATGTCATTAAGAATGGCCGTCGTGGCTCTTTGAACGCAAAGCTTACTATCAAAGGTAAGCAAGGGCATGTTGCCTACCCGCACCTTGCAGATAATCCTATCCATAAAGCTTCCAGAGCGCTTGCTGAATTAGCAGATATTGAATGGGACCAAGGAAATGAGTTCTTTCCAGCAACCTCTTTCCAAATCACCAACTTTAACTGCGGAACTGGCGCTACTAATGTCATTCCAGGCGTTGGTGAAGTGTTGTTTAACTTTAGATATTGCACAGAGGTGACAGCAGAAGAGCTCACAGAGAAAACCGAAGCAGTACTCGAAAAGTATGACTTAGACTACGACATTGTATGGAACCTGAGCGGACGACCATTTCTTACTGAGGCAGGCCCACTCGTTGAGGCCGCCGTTGCGTCAATTAAAGAAGTCAAAGGAATTGATACCGAGCTATCCACTAGTGGAGGCACATCAGACGGCCGGTTTATCGCGCCAACAGGTGCACAGGTCTTAGAGCTTGGCCCATTAAATGCGACCAT
>NZ_LWFH01000765.1:0-611 GCF_001635725.1 Oleiphilus sp. HI0066 | reverse complement strand
TGCTTTATTTTTAGATTCATATTCTTACACCGTTAATAACACACCAAAAACAAAAAAAGCCCCTTAACAGGAGCTTTTTCAATGCAATACTACAGAACGCTTTACTCTTTTCCGTAAACGTTATTCTCTTGTTCTTGCACACGAATAAAAGTTGTACGCTTCGAAAGCTCTTTCAAGCTATCTGCGCCAACATAGGTACATGTTGAACGAACACCACCAAGAATATCTTGAACTGTGTTATCGACCGGCCCTTTAAATGGCATTTCAACAGTTTTACCTTCTGACGCACGGTAGTTTGCAACGCCGCCAGAGTGCTTGTTCATTGCAGTTGATGATGACATACCGTAGAACAGCTTATACATCTTGCCATCGCGCTCGACTAGCTCACCACCAGACTCTTCGTGACCCGCAAGCATACCGCCAAGCATGACGAAATCAGAACCTGCACCAAATGCTTTTGATACATCGCCCGCACAAGTACAACCACCGACAGAGATCACGTGACCACCAAGGCCATTCGCCGCATCAGCACATTCAATTGCTGCAGACAACTGCGGGTAACCCACACCGGATTTCACACGTGTTGTACAAACAGAACCAGGACCGATACC
>NZ_LWFH01000764.1:0-579 GCF_001635725.1 Oleiphilus sp. HI0066 | reverse complement strand
CTTCAAGCAAGGCATTACCACGACTAATTGCATTGCCAATGATAAAAAGATCGGGTTCGAGATCTAGCTGTTGCGTATCGAAACCTTGAATCAACTCAATACCGAGTGACTCAAGTTGCGTACTCATTGGAGGATAAACGCCCTGATCACAACCCGTAACGCGCAAACCCTGTTCTTTTGCGAGCGCGGCAAGCGAGCCCATAAAGGTCCCGCAAATACCTAAGATATGAATGTGTTGAACAGACAAAATATGACTCAAATGCTGTTAACTAAAGACTACCGTTGACGTCGAGCTCAATCGCTCTATCCATTTCTTCAAGAAGCCCAGCTCTCGCTTTAAGCTTAGTGCCTTTGTGCGCATGACGATTAAGCTTCTTCGTTGCTTTAGCGTATTCAATCGCCGTCTCGACAACTTTTTCAAATTCAACGATTTCGTCTAGAAAACCCGCTTCAACAGCTGTTTCAGGATCAAACATTTCCGCCAAATAAAGTGAACGATTCAAATAACGATCCGTCACACCATGTTTTGCCATCGTAATACCCGCATGGTGCATCGTCATACCGATCGCCACTTCATTC
>NZ_LWFH01000763.1:0-727 GCF_001635725.1 Oleiphilus sp. HI0066 | reverse complement strand
GAGATTCAGTGGCGATTATAATTTGCGCCAAAAAGGTTTTGTCTTCGATGAGGTCAAATAGGCTAAGGCCTAAAGATTCACTGAGCTTTGTTAAATGTTCAACCGCAGCGGGTTTGTCCGCATTGTTTAACTTCGCGTAGAGTACAATAACGCGCGCTGGATCGCTTGTTTTACTCAGTGCTGCTTGTCTTACAGAAGGGTTTTCATCATTNAAGAGCAGAGATTCGATAATCTCACGTTGCTCATTGTTATTTGGATCAAGTTGCTGCAGAGCTTCTAATCGAACTTCGGCAGATTTGTTTTGCCATTTTGGTTTAAAAAGCTTGGATAAGAAATTAGCCATGTCGTGCCTGTATTCTTGGAACGTAGCAGTTGCCTGCCACGGTAGTCTTTGTTGTTAGATGATATTTTTGTTCTTGTTGAGCAAAAAGTAATCGGAGTAGTTTAACCTTGAAATTGCTAGCAAAGAAGTGTTTATTCGACGCTTGTTGTTAGGTGATGCATAAAGTGTGATGAGTGTGTATGAGTGAGCAAGCTGAGCTGCTGCAAAAACTAAAAAACAAAGCCGTTGATTTGTTAGCGAGGCGTGAATATGCAATTCACGAGTTGAGAGATAAGCTCTTACGGAATTTAGATGAGGACGAACAAGTCCTCGTTGATGATGTGATCGAGCAAATGATCGAAGCAGGCTACTTATGTGAGCAACGTTATGCGGATATGTTGCTGC
>NZ_LWFH01000762.1:0-885 GCF_001635725.1 Oleiphilus sp. HI0066 | reverse complement strand
TTGCCGTGCAGCTATGTCTAAATTACTATTTGATTTGTCGGTTAAAGCCCTAGATGCTGGATATGTTGGATTGTTTAAAGAGCTTTTTGACAGTTCGTGGACTAATCTGACAAAAAAAACAATGTTCTGCCGCTTAGTTTGGATTGCTCGCTATTGTTATTGCGCTCGATCGGTCATAAAGAAAAAGCTGGCTGAGAAAAGAAAATTAGTACTTGGTTGAGGGAAAGTGTGTTTGGGTCCGATGATATTTTGGAACCTAACAAGGCTTTTTCAAGATAGGTGTTAGACCCTATTAATAAAAATCGTCAACTAGTCTCTGGTCAGTCTGGTTTTATGGATTGGCAAAATAAGTTTTAGGCCATCAGCCTTATTCTATTTATGATATTCACCCTATATGCCACGTGTTTTCAGTAGCAAACTAAACTATCGACCAATTACTGTTTTGTTATTTGTTTTAACGTTCCTCTTTGTCTTTAGTGTGTCTTTCACTTTTTTGCCAACATACTCTGGTCGTTTGGTCCTGGCGTTCCTCCTTATCTTCTATTCAGGTATATGGTCGTTAAAGCAACGAGGTAGTTCGCCTACAAACTATGTTTACCTCGTACTTGGATTTTCTTTTTTCACGCTTTGGTGTGTGGCCATAACTAATGTTAGCAATGCCAACAATTTTTCAATAATGATTGCCTCGGCATTATTTCTTATTGAGGGGGTTGTAGGGACTCTGTTACTCGTTGGTTACTTGAACTACCATCAAGTTCAAGGCAGTCGATTGCTTTGTCTTCTTGTTGATGTGATCGCTTTACAGGCATTGTTTGTTGTAATTTACTTTGTTTCACCTAGTTTTAAGGAATTAGCTGCTTTCCTCGTACCAGCAGAGGAAAGTAA
>NZ_LWFH01000761.1:0-711 GCF_001635725.1 Oleiphilus sp. HI0066 | reverse complement strand
AGTTTTAAACGGTGATCACGATAGTCTTCAACGCCAGTCAAAATGGGTTTTACGTCAATCAACCCCTCAGGCGATATACTTAAACGGTTAGATGTCGCATTGGCGGCAGTATAGGGTGCCTCTTTTATAGTGATTTCATTGACCACATCTAGAAAAGATATTGATAGCGCGAGACTATCAGTTAGTTTTGATTGCACATGAAAATCAAGGGTGTAACCGTAGCCTTTAGGTCTACGAGCAATTCGATCAAGAAGCTTATCTTTGCTGTATACGTAGTCTAGAGCTATGTCGCCCACGTAATCATCATCAGTAACTTCAACACGGCCATCGATAAAGCCCTGCATATAGCTTGTGACTTGTAACCAGCTTGCGTCAGCACTGATCTTAATGTCGTTATTTACTTTATATTGATACCCTAACTTCAAGCCGNTGGAACGCATGTGTAAAACATCAAGATACAAGTCATAAGTCCGGTTCGTCTCGATAGGTTTGTCATTCTTTTCCCGAAAAACGAGCTCTGCAACGTCCTCAGTATAATTTAGCGTGTAGTCGTACCGAGCGACAGCCGCTAGTTTAAGCCCCTTATATACTCCACCGATTTCCCAAATATTGTGAGTAAAAGAATGCTCACCTCCATCGAAGTCCTCACCCTCAAACTCATCTAAAACAATCTGGGTAATCGATGACGTCTGACTGTGCCCGTAGAGATTT
>NZ_LWFH01000760.1:0-752 GCF_001635725.1 Oleiphilus sp. HI0066 | reverse complement strand
TCACATCAGCGATGTGTTCATACAATTCAACACCCTTCGCTTGCGCTGCTGCTTTTGCAGCCGCAAGAGAGACTGCCAAAATCGCATTTGCGCCAAGCTTTGCTTTGTTCTCTGTACCATCAAGATCAATCATGATCTGATCAAGTTCACGCTGAGCCGTCACATCTTTACCGACTAACGCGGCACGAATGTCTTCGTTAATACCAGCAACCGCTTTCAATACACCTTTACCAAGGTAACGCGACTTATCACCATCACGAAGCTCTAAAGCTTCACGTGATCCAGTCGAGGCACCAGAAGGCGCACAAGCCGTACCAACAACACCAGACTCAAGAATAACGTCGGCTTCCACTGTTGGGTTGCCGCGTGAGTCCATAACCTCACGGCCTTTAATATCAGCGATCTGAAACATTTGTACTTATCTCCAAGTATTACTTTTATGGACTGTTAAACAGTATCCAAAGGTTCAAAATTCTTCACGAGTTCGTCAATAGCTTTGACGCGCTCTAAAAATGGTTCTAATTGCTCAAGTCGCAATGCACAAGGGCCATCACACTTAGCTTGGTTAGGGTCGGGATGCGCCTCTAAAAATAATCCGGCCAACCCTTGCGACATACCTGCGAGCGCTAAATCGGTCACTTGCTCGCGACGACCACCTGCAGAATCAGCACGTCCGCCCGGTTGTTGAAGTGAATGCGTCACGTCAAAGAAAACTGGATATTCGAAGCCCTTCATCACGCCAAAACCCAACA
>NZ_LWFH01000759.1:0-719 GCF_001635725.1 Oleiphilus sp. HI0066 | reverse complement strand
GCGTTCAATACAGAATTGCGGACTGACCATGTCTACTACGCGTGAAGCGCTCGAGTTTTTCAAAGACTACGAACACCCGAAGATCGAAATTATTTTCATTCAATATGGCCTTGTCGATAGCTGGCTGACAATCAAAGCCGCGCCTTATGTGCTGTATTACCCTGACTCATCCACTCGTAGATTTCTTCGACGCTGGGTAAAAAAATGGAAGAAATACGGTCGAAAAATAGGGATAGGCAAACTATTTGGCATGCAAAACCAAGTTCCTTTGAACGAATACAAAGAAAATATAGAAACCATCATCAATAAAACGCAGTCCTCCGTGGTGTTGATCGAAACAGCCCCCAATCACGATAAATCTCGCAACCAAGCGATTAAAGCTTATAATGTCGCTCTCGCCGAACTGGCTCAAAAACACAGCAAGACCTCTCTCATAAAATGCTACGACGTATTTGAACGCAATATGCAAACACACTACGACGACCCAACGCATTTTTCAGCAGAGGGGCATCAATTACTTGCAGAACAAATCTTGAAAGAAATGGATAAAACAACAGCATGACAACGCCAACGCGCAAAGCACTTTTACTCGATAGAGATGGCGTTATTAACGTGAACCATGGCTACGTGCATCGCCAAGAAGACTGCGATTTTGTTGATGGCATTTTCGATCTTTGCAAAGAGGCGCAACGAAAAAGCTATGCCATTATTATCGTGAC
>NZ_LWFH01000758.1:0-910 GCF_001635725.1 Oleiphilus sp. HI0066 | reverse complement strand
AAGACGTTTTGATGTTAAGAGCATCCTCGAAAGGAAACTCATCACTAATAAGAAGCTCGGCAGGTTTAAGGCGATGTATTTCAGCAACTAAATTACTTAGCCCCTTAACTTCCGTGATGTGAAAACGTCCAGATGATAGCTCTAGCCATGCGATACCAAATATATCCTGCTGAACTTGGCTGATCGCACCTAAAAGATTTTCTGAGCGCTCATCAAGAAACGCCTCATCGGTAAGGTTACCTGGCGTTACCACGCGCACAACTTTACGTTCAACTGGTCCTTTGCTTGTTGCAGGATCGCCGATTTGCTCCGCAACAGCAATTGAAAGACCACACTTAACTAGCTTCGCTATATAGCCCTCTGCAGCGTGGTACGGAACTCCGGCCATAGGAATTGGCTCTCCGCCAGACTTGCCCCTCGCTGTTAAGGTAATATCAAGTAAATGCGCTGCGGTTTTGGCATCGTCATAAAACAGCTCGTAAAAATCACCCATTCGGTAAAAAACAAGTTCGTGAGCATGTTGTTCTTTGATTTGAAAGTACTGCTGCATCATAGGGGTATGGGCAGCCTTACTAGAAGGAGATTTATCTTTAACTGTCATATAGGAAATTGGTTTTTGTATTCTGGTTGAAGCGAGCTTTATCTAGTCGCGAAGAATAGCAAAATAGAACTAATCGAACTACGAAAAACGGACGAAAATAGCGAATGGAGCAGGTTGAAACTTAGAGAACTTCAACCTGCTAAACGCTTATAAGTAATAAACGATCAAATAGCCACAAAGAAGAATAGCTACCCAAAATACCATCGTTTCAATTGGCCACATGCGCGCCACTGAACCCTTAGGTTTATTTTTGTCTGTGTCATAAACATGAGTCACAAGTGACTTAAGCGTATTTACGAACGCCTGCTC
>NZ_LWFH01000757.1:0-5958 GCF_001635725.1 Oleiphilus sp. HI0066 | reverse complement strand
TGGTGGATCTTGATGGTTCTGAGTCAGTGCAATCGATAGTAATCAGCGATGTGCCAGTGGGTGCGACGTTATCAGCTGGCGTTGATAACGGTGATAATAGCTGGACCTTAAGTGTCGATCAGTTGGTCGGTCTAACGATTACGCCACCGTTGCATGATAGCGAAGACTTCAGCTTATCGGTGTTGGCGAGCGTGGCAGATGTCGATCCTGAGACAGGAGAGGTGAGTACGTCTGAGACCTTGTCGACGATGGATGTTGAGGTTAACGCGGTCGTGGATAGCTTGAGTATTGAGGGAGACATTACAAGGTTATTTGAAGACTATGCTATCCCTCTACAGATGTCTGTTCAGCTGGATGATCTTGACGGATCGGAGGCTATTAGTGCAGTGGCAATCAGCGATTTGCCCTCAGGCGCGCAGCTCTCTGCAGGTTATGATGACGGTTACGGTACATGGATATTGACCGCTGCTGAATGGCAAGGTCTAGAGATCATTCCGCCTGAGCACAGTAGTGATGATTTTGTGTTGAGCATCGAGTTTACGTTGACTGATACTGATCCGAACACGGGACTAACAAGTGAAGTACAGCAAACGTTGCTCCACACTATCTATATAGATCCAGTAGCTGATACACCAACATTGACTGTTGAAGACGTTGAGGGCGATGAGGATTCGGCTATAGCGCTTTTAGTTAGCACTGATGTGATTGACGAAGATGGTTCAGAGAAAATAACCCATATCGAGTTGGCCGGCGTTCCTGCGGGTGCGCAATTGAATAAAGGCATTGATCGTGGTGAAGGCATTTGGGAGGTGTCGGGGTCTGATTTGACAGGCTTAACCATTACTCCTCCTCCACACAGTAGTGATGATTTTACATTAACCATTACTACATTTATTGATGACATTGATAGCGACACTGGCCTGATTTCTAAAGCTGAGACAAGTGACACGCTGACTGTTGTTGTTAACGAGGTTGCTGACACAGCGATAATTGTCGCTAACGATGTGAATGGAGTAGAGGATAGCGCAATTGCTCTTGATATTTCGGTGGCTGTGACTGCCGGTAGTGACGAAACAATTGCAGACATTATGTTATTGAATGTCCCTCTTGGAGCGCAACTATCCGCTGGCATTGATATGGGTAATGGCGAATGGATACTCACTGCCGATGATTTAGTAGGCTTAACATTTACTCCCGTAGAGCATGATAGTGCGGACCATACTATAACAGTTGTTGTTACTACTGTTGATCAAGATGATGATGATCTATCGAGCAGCCAGTTCGAGACACAAGCTAGCTTTATGATCAACGTTGAGGCTGAGGCAGATGCACCTAACGTCACAGCCGAGCATGCATTAGGATTGGTTGATACTCCCATTGAGCTTAACCTATCTGCGGATCTGATTGATCTTGATGGTAGTGAGTTGTTTAGTTCATTGACTTTGAGTGGATTGCCCAGTGGGGCAACGCTGTCCGCAGGAATAGATTTGGGTAACGGTAGCTATACACTTACAAAGTCTGATCTAGAGGATCTAACTCTCACTTCTGCACCCGGTGATAGCGGTAATTTCAGCCTTACCTTAACGGTGAACAGCGAAGATACCGATGCAGAATCGATGTTGACAACATCCGCTAGTAGCGTTGTTGAATTCGATGTGAATGTCGTGCCGTTATTCAGCGCGTCCATTGATGAGGATAATATTCTTACGATTGACACAGCGGATATTGATACCGAGGTGATCTCAATTGACGAGATGGTATTGGATGATCCAAGCCAAGCGACTGTCAGTCCCCTTAGTGATGGCAGTTTTGAATTTGTGCCAACTTTGCATCTTGATGGTGAAATGGGATTCATTGTTACCATCACTGATAATAATGGTAATCAGCTCAGCGTACCAGGCGTCGTGAATGTTGCAGGTATTGCTGACCAACCGCTGGTAAATATCATTGACTATTTTAGTCTCGAGGTGCCTCCTGAGCCAGTAAGTGGCGAGCTCGATATGAGTAGTAGCGCTAATCCAATTAATATCGACTTGACGGATAATGATTTCCAGATTATCGCGGATGGGGTTGAGGGTGATTACTATGACTTAGATGAGGTCACTGGCAGTCCTGGTGATGATACCTATTCGTTTGGGCAACTTGAGGATGGGGATAGCTTTACCATCAATAGCGGCGGCGGAAACGATACACTTGATTTCTCTAACTACATATCCGAGCAAGTTACGATCGATCAAATTGCCGGAATAGCCTCGATAGATCTTGGTAACGGAGAGAGTGCTACCGTCTATTTTAACGATATCGACCTTTTTTCATTCTCTTCAGCAGTTTTTGACGGTAATCCACATTTCGTGTCAGTCCAGGCAAAAGAATGGGAGTTCGAGGGTAAGAGTTTCGCGATTAACTCAATTAGTGACGGTGCTGATCGAGCGACAGCTTTGATAGGATTTGCCGGTACCTTGGCTGAGTCTTTTCAACTAGAGACCACGGTCGCAACATATAACCTGCCGGGGCCGGAGTATAAAAATGGGGCCATAATCTTTGATTATGTCGATATTAATAATTATAAAGCCGCTTACATGCGTGTTGGTAAACAAGGTTGGGAGTTCAATCAGATTGAAAACGGTATTGAAAATAGCGATATCGTCGCTGACACCTTTGTTCCGGAAACAATTACTGTTGGTGAGCCAAATGCGATGACATTGGTCGTAGATGGCAGCGTCGCGTCCATTGTAGTAGATGGTGTTGTAAAAACAGCTTATGACTTCGGAGAATTACTGAACGATGGCTCGATTGGTATTCAAAATCACAATGCTGAGTCAGATTTTACTATCTCGATGGCACCATCGAATTGGGCTCCGTCACTCTTGGATCAGCAGCAGTCTATGCGCATCGACCAAGGGAGTATAGATTCAGATAATGTCATTACTACAGCCACAGATGCGGAGGGTGACATTCTTATCGTTCAATCATTTACTCAGGGCAGTAACGGAGCTGTTCTTGATAATGGTGACGGCACATTCACATACACTCCAGTAGATGGTTTTCTCGGTCGAGACAGTTATCAAGTAACGATATCCGATGGGTTTAATGTATCAGTAGCCACTGTGGTCGTTGATGTACTTCCTGATGCAGCTTTGGTTGTTGAAAATTGCGCTAATTATGGTCTGAATGCAGAGGCTTCATTGGTTGATATCGATGGCTCAGAAACTCTGTCTGTAATGTTATTGGACCTGCCCGTAGGATCTATAGTGACGGACGGAGCCCTCACTGCTGAGGTGATGGTAATCGACGGTATTTCTCAAGCACTACTTACAGGTTTTGATTTGGGCAATCTCGAAATATCCCACCCAGAAGGCTTTAATGGCAGTTACGATCTATTAGTTAATGCAGTTGCCAGCGAGAGCGATACTCAAGCTTCAGCATCGACAACACTATCAATAACGACTCTCTGCGACCATGGTGTGTCGGTCTCTGCCAGCAGTATCAGTGAGGTGGAAGATACAGTAATGGCTCTTAATATTGTTGTTTATAAGGGGGCATCCGAAACAGCAGTGGTTCAGGGCATCACTATTAGTGGTGTGCCTGAAGGTGTGCTGCTATCTTCCGGTGTAAATCAGAGTGGTGGCGTTTGGTCGTTAACAGAGGCTGAGCTAGTCGGATTGACCTTGACGCCAATTGAGCACCAAGATGATAACTTTACGCTTACAGTTGATGTCACTACTGACGATATCAATCATCCCTCATTGAGTGACAGTGTCGAGGTTGATATTCGCGCCCAAGCAGATCAACCACAGCTGACCGTCTATGATGCTCAAACGTCAATTAACCAGTCCGTCGAACTGAATATAACGCCCGCGTTAGTTGATATGGATGGATCTGAACAGATCGATCATATCGTTATTACAGGCTTGCCAGAGGGGGCAACACTATCTGCTGGTTCTGCACAGTTGGATGGAAGTGTTCACTTAACGGAAGCCGAATTGACTGGACTGACCCTGCAACCTGCCACGGATGACGATAATGATTTTGTACTCTCGGTGCAGATTCATATAACTGACACTGATAGTGACACAGGAGCACAGGACAGCGCTTATATAGAGGCCGATTTAGCAGTGAGTTTCAACGATACGTCTGTGATTGATGGTCTGCTTGGCGATCCACTTAATAGCAGTGTTAGCACTGATGAAGACACGGCAGTAGCGTTAGAACTTGGTCCGATTACACCTGCGGACAGTGATGAGACGTTATCGTCTTTAACTATCAGCAATGTACCTTTATTGGCGAATTTGAGTGCAGGTATTAATAACGGTTTCGGTAATTGGTCGGTACCATTGTCTGATGTTGATGGGCTGATATTTACTCCCTCCCCGGACAGCAGCGCAGATGTAATTCTTGGTACTGCTTTGACAATTAGTGAAGGCACTACAACTGAGGTATTTACGGGAGAAGTTTCGGTTGAAATCAATGCAGTGGCGGATGATGTTTTGCTTGATACTGAAATTACTCGCTTATTTGAGGACTACACTATTCCGCTTCAAATGGATATTGGTTTGCTTGATACAGATGGATCAGAGACCTTTACCCTAGTCAGCGTCAGCGATATTCCGGGTGGTGCTACCCTTACAGCGGATACTAATAGTTGGTCGGATGTGAATACTTTTATGATTACTCCCCCAATTCATAGTAGTAGTGATTTTACCCTCAGTGTTAGCGTTCATTCACAAGATACTGATCCTGACACCGGAGTTATTTCTTCAAAAGTAACGGATTCGACACTGACGGTGTACGTCGACCCAGAAGCAGATGTGCCGACGCTTACATTGCTTTCCGGAGAGATAAATGATGACAATGAGATTCCTTTACAGATCGATGTTGCTCTCGCCGATAATGACGGTTCAGAGCAGGTTAGCGAGGTAATTCTGTCTAATATTCCACAGAGTTCATCTTTGTCAGCAGGGCATGATTTAGGAGATGGTCGCTGGTCGCTTACTGTTGATCAACTCGTTGATCTAAGATTCATTCCTGATGGAATTTTAGCTGATCCGATATCAATCACCGTGACAGCTTATATTAAGGATACTGATCCAGATACCTATTTGATTTCTGAGCTGTCTCACTCAGGCGAATTGATTGTTTCGATGTTGGACGATTCTGGAATTGATGATCCAATTGTAATTGATGGTCCTAACCCGGTTGACCCAGTCGATCCGACTGATCCAATCGATCCATCGAACCCTAGTGCTGACGGTGATCCACTGACGGGGGCTGTCACTGTAGCAGAAGACGCAGTTTTTGATCTTGAATTGGGTCCATTAACTCCCATTGATGTTAATGAAACAATGAGCAGTGTCACGATCGGTGGTGTGCCAACTGGAGCGATTTTGTCAGCGGGTACGAATAACGGTGATGGCACCTGGACAGTGGATCCCGCTGATCTTGACGGTTTGAGCCTTACGCCAGTCGAACATTCCAGCGATGACTTTACATTAACGACTGCAGTAACGTTCACAGAGGGCGATGTTAGTGAAGTTTATAATGGTTCGGTAGAAGTTACTTTGGAAGCAGTCGCTGATGCGCCTGCGGTGAGTGCGAGTGATGTAAATGGTGATGAGAATAGTGCTATTGCCTTGGATATCACTGGTAGCCTAGCAGATAACGACGGTTCTGAGTCAGTTACTGGTTACACTATCAGCGATGTGCCGTTAGATGCTACGTTATCTGCTGGCACTGACAATGGAGATGGTAGCTGGACGTTGACAGCCGCTGAGCTTGCCGGTCTCACGATCACGCCAGCAATAGGCCATCTAAGCGATATCGTTCTGCAGGTCACGATTCATAATGAAGATGTTGATCCCGATGATAGCAGCCAAGTCGATAGCAATAGTGCAACGACGTCAATGACTGTAACAATTAATCCGGTTATTGATGGCCCGAATCCGGTTGACCCAGTCGATC
>NZ_LWFH01000756.1:0-753 GCF_001635725.1 Oleiphilus sp. HI0066 | reverse complement strand
GCAAGCTCGCCAATCGAGTTTCAAGAGCACTCAGTGTATCTGATGTTCTCGATGTGCTGTTAGGGGGAAGTCGCTGCTCGATTTTACTCAGCGTGTCGCGTGCAGCTTGAATTCGCTTGGTAAGTTCTCGAGCTGCTTTGTTTAATTCGGTGCTGTTATTTACTCGTCCCTGTGCTTTTAAGTTTGTGCGCAAAGCCTTTAGTTTGGCGCTGAATCCTTGCAAGTTCGACTCATATAACCGCATATCAGAGTAAAGTTGCATCCAATACAAGGATGGTTCATCGTCGTACAGGAAACGAAGGTAACCATTTTTAATAGTATTCCCAACACCACTATTACCTAGAAACCAAGCCAAGTCCTCTCGAGAACTCTCCCTTAGTAATACTTCAATTGCTCCGTATTTTTTTAAGGCCTTCTTTAGTTTGGCTAGCTGCGCGCGCTCTTGTTGCAGCAATTTACTCGCGGCGAGATACGACTCTAGCGCTAGGGTTTGATAACCAGATTGTGCTTGTACATTTGGAAGAGCAAGTAAAGACTCGGCAACACCTGGTTCAGCAAGATTATGTTGCAGATTAGCTTGCCAGACTTGAACGGCTGCACGGTAATCTTTCAACTCTACCTTCGCTAAACCTGATAGATAAAGACCTTGTGTCGCATAAGCAGAACCGATATCCATTTCATCAAAAAATCGCACCGCCATATCTGGTTTATCGTGCTTGAGATAAAGCGCCCCTGCGCCAAGATTGATTCTAT
>NZ_LWFH01000755.1:0-750 GCF_001635725.1 Oleiphilus sp. HI0066 | reverse complement strand
AGTTCGCTAGAAGACAGTTTTTCTTTTGCCGTGAAAAGTCTCACTTCATTTTTTAAGTCTTGATAGGTGTAATCAAGCTCGCCTAGTTTTCTCTTTAGAGTCGCCGCGGACATAAAATTTCGTTCTGCCACCACATCAATGCTGGGAAGGGCGCCTTCTTGTAGAGTGAGAAAATTCCGGACGCGATCGACCAAATCTTGCGGTTTTACTTTTCTTAGCTCCTCTTCGCATTGCGCTAAAGCGGCCTGACAAAGCGCCGTGTTCGCACTTTCAAATGGGGCGTCTAACCATTGGGTAGGGAAGTGCATCGCGCATTGTTTTGCGTTAAACGTGAAACAGCAATAATCCAAAACATGGTGCGGAAAGCCAGCTGGTTCAGGTGCATCGATTTCAATAATGACTTGTCCCTCAAGTGCGCACGAAGCACCAAGAGAGAGATGAACACTCTGTGCCATGCTAACCATCGTACTTAAATCAAAGAAACGTTGTACGTCTGGTGAATGCCCCATACCTTTCAAATCAGTAATTAGCGTCAAAGATACATGTTCTTCTCCGATGACGATTTTCGGGTATTGCGCAGCAAGCCTAGTGTTGTAGTACTTCGTTAATAAAGACAATCCCGCGCGTAAGGATGCGGATGTTTGAATTGCAACACCCAAAGCTCCGTGGCTTGATGGGCGCACCTGCAAACCATAGTAGACGGCATCAGCAATGGGCTGTTTCAGTTTTGCGTAGAGATTTTGCCCAACG
>NZ_LWFH01000754.1:0-1094 GCF_001635725.1 Oleiphilus sp. HI0066 | reverse complement strand
TGCGCCATCACCATATCGCCAACCCAGGACGGGCCTACGATAAAAATTTTCAAATCAGTATCTCCGATACCGTAAAACGCAATTAAACTAGCGTCAGCCAGTCTTGGTTTTGCTCACGCTTACCTTTAACTGCGTCAAAGTACATAGTTTGGAACTTCTCGGTCAATGGACCACGTGCGCCATTACCAATCTTACGTCCATCCAATTCACGAATTGGAAGAACTTCCGCAGCAGTTCCGGTAAAGAATGCTTCGTCAGCCACATATACTTCATCACGTGTAATACGCTTCTCAATGATCTCAACGCCTAGCTCTTCCGCAAAAGCAAAGATAGTACGACGCGTTAAGCCATCCAAGCATGAAGTAAGCTCAGGTGTGAACATCTTACCTTCACGGATAATAAAGATGTTCTCGCCAGAACCTTCTGCAACGTAACCTTCGTTATCCAAAAGCAATGCTTCATCACAACCGCTATCTAATGCTTCACGCAAAGCCAACATAGAATTGATGTAATGTCCGTTAGCCTTCGCTTTACACATGCTGATGTTCACATGATGACGCGTGTAAGAAGAAGTACGTACTTTAATACCCTGCTCGCGAAGCTCAGGTGACATATATGATGGCCACTCCCAAGCAGCAACAATCACGTGTACTTTTAAGTTATCAGCACGCAAACCCATGCCTTCAGAACCAAAGAACACCATTGGACGCAAATACGCTTCTTTCAGATTGTTCTCGCGAACAACAGCTTTCTGCGCTTCATTGATTTCTTCTTTGGTATAAGGCATTTCCATGTGCATGATGTGCGCAGAACGGAAAAGACGATCAGTGTGATCCTGAAGCTTAAAGATCGCTGTACCTTCAGAAGTTTCATAAGCACGGACGCCTTCAAACACACCCATACCATAGTGCAATGTATGCGTGAGTACGTGCACCTGAGCATCACGCCAAGGTACCATTTTTCCGTCAAACCAAATCAGGCCATCTCTATCAGCCATCGACATCATGCACATGGAAATGCCTTATACCAAAGAAGAAATCAATGAAGCGCAGAAAGCTGTTGTTCGCGAGAACAATCTGAAAGAAGCGTATTTG
>NZ_LWFH01000753.1:0-798 GCF_001635725.1 Oleiphilus sp. HI0066 | reverse complement strand
GACTGCAATTTCTTTCCGAGCTTCTGTATTGTCTTAAGAGCAACACCCGTTTTCGCACGAGCGGTCCACTCGTGCCCCAAATAAGGCGCCCAATCAACATGCATCTTAGAGGTAGGCTCCAATACCAAACTGCGAGTTACATGCTCGCCGTTATCTAGTGCCGCTCTATAGTCATCCTCAAGTTTTTTGCTTTGCTCCGCAGTAATAAACCCAAGTTCGACAAGCTTGCTCGAATAAATGGTGCGAGTAGTTGGCAATTTTTTAATTATGTCATACATCAAAGGCTGAGTACCTGAAGGTTCGTCAGCTTCGTTATGACCACGACGGCGATAACAAACCAAGTCAATCACAACATCGCTTTTAAACTCATTGCGATAATCAAGCGCAACTTGAGTTGCGAACAATACTGCCTCTGGATCATCGCCGTTAACATGCAGTATTGGAGCATGAATCATCTTAGCAACGTCAGTACAGTATTCAGTTGATCGCGCATCGACACGTTTGTTAGTAGTAAAGCCAACCTGGTTATTGATTACGATATGAATCGAGCCGCCAGTCTTGTATCCACGCGTCTGAGACATCTGAAATGTCTCCATCACCACGCCTTGACCGGAAAACGCAGCATCGCCGTGCATAATAATCGGCAACACACTATTACCAACAGCATCTTCGCGACGATTTTGTCTTGCCCGAACCGAGCCCTCAACCACAGGAGATACAATCTCAAGGTGAGAAGGATTAAATGACAAGGCTAAGTGTGCCTCACCACCCGGAGTCATAACGTTAGATGAGAAACCT
>NZ_LWFH01000752.1:0-695 GCF_001635725.1 Oleiphilus sp. HI0066 | reverse complement strand
CCGTTGTAGCCGCGGGCACGTAAAAGCTCAGCCGAATAGTCGATGATTTGTTGTCGGGTGTTGGTTGTCATGTGTTCATCCTACCTACCGGTAGGTAGGCAGGTCAAGCGGCATTATTTGCCCAACCAAACTCGATGCCAGCATGTGCACAGCGAGGCTGCTAAGCGCTATTTTTATCAATAGTATGATTTTGTCGTTGTCTGCCTTTATGCGCAGCTTAGTGCCCAAAAATGAGCCGGCTATCGCACAGACGATCATTACACTGATCAGCAATAAGCTATCACTCAAAAACGGGGTGATAGCCAAATACACTGGGATTTTTGCAAGATGACTGATCGTCATAAACATGGCGCTGGTGGAGATAATCTGATCGTTAGATTCTAATTCTTTAGTCAAAACGGATAAGGCTAGCGGGCCCGGCGCTCCAACGATTAGCCCTAAGCCGGTCTGGAGAAAGCCAATCAAATAATAACTTTCAAACTTCTTTATAAATGCGCCAAAGGTTTTGCTCCACAGGTTGAGAAGTAGATAGCAAGCAATCGCAACAGGCAAGAATTGCAGGGGAATATTAAATAGCGCGAGGCTAAATACGATCGTCCCTAGAACTGAGCCGATCAAAAATGCAGGAAAGAGGTGCCACTGAACATCAGACAGTGAAAAGAACATTCGTGAAGCATTACTCGCAATCTGGGTAA
>NZ_LWFH01000751.1:0-843 GCF_001635725.1 Oleiphilus sp. HI0066 | reverse complement strand
CCGTTCTTAATGTTTTGGGTTTCGATTCTATGCAGAGTTCTTGCGCTGAGATGAATGCTCATGGCGATCACTAAAAGCCCATGAGATAAAGATTCATCGAATTTAAGCCAGCGATCTAAAAGTACTTCTGTTGTTGGGTAAAAAACAAAAAATACAGCTAAAAATAGACTGCTTAGTTGCAGGTAGGTATGAGTGAGTGTTGGCAAAATCCATCCAGCCATGTAATACGCGTGTTTATTCATGGTAGCTGAATGGTAAGGGGTTGCAATACCTCATTGTTTTAAATGAAAAAAGGACACCGTTTGGTGTCCTTTTTAGTGCTCAATCGTCATGCCGGACTTGATCCGGTATCAGAGTGATGTGGCTTATTAAGCTTTACGGCGGCGCGCGAAACCTAAACCAGCAAGGCCTAAGCCCATAAGAGCAAGAGTGCCTGGCTCTGGAACGTGGTGACCAACAGTGATGTCGTCGATGCCCCAACCGTCAGAGTAGTTGTATGAGTTACAACCGTTTGGATCGTCACACTTATCAAAGTAAAGAGACGCGCCTGTGATAGCCATGTCGCTGATGATAGTTGTGTAGAACAATGAACCGCTCGGGAATGAAGTATTTACTTGGTATTCTTCAGTAGAACCGTCTTCATAAGTAAGCTTGATGCGGCCGCCTTGGTCGTTGATGTCTGCCAAGTAGAAGCCGATCGCATTGTATGAATCGTCTGCATCGATGTTCCAAACAACGTTTGTTGCGTCGTTGCTATCTAACCAGAAGTCAGTTGCATCGCTCGCTAGAACTTCACGACCATATTCGCCAGTACAAGAGCTTTCGATTTTAAGGTTACCGTTG
>NZ_LWFH01000750.1:0-999 GCF_001635725.1 Oleiphilus sp. HI0066 | reverse complement strand
AGCGCCAGATATTAGAAAGTAAGGGCTTAGTACCGAGCGACCTCAGTATCGCGAACAAGAAGATGTCCTTGAGCGATTATGAGCGTAAAGGCTTCCCTCGATTAGAGCCTGCGAAGCTCGTTGAAGCAATGCAACAAGTTGATCAATTGAGTGCTAAGCAAGCGAATGATGCGAGCAATGAAGAGAATGCTTCATTGTTAACGTCAGGAACTAGCGAGCTTAAAAAGACTGTATTTAATAGTCCAAATGATTTTATTGCATCGCTTGCTCCGATTGCTCAAAAAATCGAAGCCCAAACTGGCATCTCAGCCAAACTCATGTTGGCTCAGTCAGCGCTTGAAACTGGTTGGGGAAACAAACCAATATTGCGTGAAGATGGAGCTCCAAGTTTCAACCTATTTGGCATTAAGGCCAATAATGGTTGGCAAGGTGACAGTACCAATATTCTTACCACTGAGTTTCATCAGGGAGTCGCCTTAAAGCAGCGTGATAGCTTTAGAACCTATCAATCTTATGAAGAAAGCTTTGCTGATTATGCCAAGTTCTTAGAAGGCAATCCGCGTTATGAAGAAGCGCTTTCTATGAAAGAACAGCCGATCGCCTTTGCGCAAGCATTGCAGCAATCTGGTTATGCGACTGATCCAGAGTACGCGAACAAAATTGGAAATATTGTTCAGAATCGTTTGTCAGACATGGATGCCATCTTTCAATCAGTAAAGGGTGGTAACTAGACGTGGCTGATTTAATTAACATAGGTATTAGTGGCTTAAAAACGCATCAGGTTGGCCTGTCTGTCACAGGTAATAACGTTGCGAACATTAATACGCCTGGATATAGCCGCCAAGAAGCGATCTTTGTTGATAAACCAGGGGAGCTAACGGCTGCAGGTTATGTTGGGCAGGGCGCAAGTGTTGATGCGATTCGTCGTATTACATCGGACTTTGTTTTGGCGCAGCAGCGTTTTGATACCAGTATTTATAACGAACGTGAGGCGATTCT
>NZ_LWFH01000749.1:0-696 GCF_001635725.1 Oleiphilus sp. HI0066 | reverse complement strand
GACTGTTTGTTGCTGTGCGATATCAACAATATCTACGTGAGTGCTCAGAATCATCAGTTTGATGCTAAAGATTATTTGGCGCGACTATCGGCAGATCGCGTGAAGGAATTACACCTAGCAGGGTTTGAAGACCAGGGTACACATTTACTTGATACACATGGCGCCCAGGTACATGACGATGTTTGGAAGCTTTATGAAGAGGCGCTCAAGCGCTTTGGCTCTGTGCCTACATTGATTGAATGGGATACAGACATCCCAGAATACTCAGTGTTATTGAAAGAGTTAAGTAAAGCGAGACAGTATTGGGAACAGCATAATCATCACATCAAAGATCGGGCTGATTATGTCGCCTAAACCTGAAAGTAATGCGTTAAATGCATTACAAGATAAGTTTATTCATGGACTCTATCAGGGCGAAATCGCAAACGTAGAAGCCTTGATTTGCGATTCAAATAAACTGTCAGCCACACAGCATTTTGATATTTACCATGGCAGCATGCTCGGTAATTTCACTGCGTCATTACGTGCGGTTTTTCCGAGAGTGTTGGCAGCACTTGGTGATCAGTTTTTTGATGCCTTAGCGCGTCAATATATTAAAAATCACCCATCCAAAACGCCTAGTTTGGATGATTTTGGGGAAGGCTTTCCATGCTTTTGTGAAGGCTTCAAACCCTTGCATGATTATCCATATGTGAG
>NZ_LWFH01000748.1:0-691 GCF_001635725.1 Oleiphilus sp. HI0066 | reverse complement strand
AAGAACAATGCGTCGATCTCTTGAAAAAACTGCTGAATAGACCTGTGTTGTAGAAGCTTTCGCAGGGCAGGAAGTACAGAGTTAATACTTGATAGCAGTCGCTCGTATATCCCAGTTATAAATGCAATTGTTCCACCGGAGACGCCGGGTACTATATCCGCTGCGCCCATCATAATGCCACGCAAAAATATTAGCACCCAATGCATAGATTCTCCTTTAGCTTAGCGAACAACACCCGGCAAAAATGGTACAAACATTACCGGCTCAATGACGTCTTTCAAGAATTGCTCACCTCTACGCGTCACAATAGTCAAATTTTGCTGCACATCGCCTAAAGGCACGATCATCTTGCCACCATCTTTCAACTGACGAAGTAACTCAAGGGGAATCTCTTTCGGTGCGGCAGTCACCATAATTGCATCAAACGGCGCTTGCTCGGGCCAACCAATGCCGCCATCAGCATGACGGCTGTATATATTGCGATAACCTATTCGTTCAAAACGCTGACGCGCTTTATTCAATAATGGAGAGATGCGTTCGACCGTATAAAGCTCATCAACGACTTGAGACAAAATAGCGGCTTGATATCCAGACCCTGTTCCCAACTCCAGCACTCTACGAGGCTGATGCTGAACGAGTAACTCCGTCATTCTTGCGACAATATATGGCTGCGAGATGGTTTGATTATGTC
>NZ_LWFH01000747.1:0-841 GCF_001635725.1 Oleiphilus sp. HI0066 | reverse complement strand
AGGATAGTGCAGGAAAAGACGGATTACGCTTATCTTGGACGCAGGACCAGCTAACTACGGCCGGAAATGATAGCCAGCTTAGAACTTACCTTAAACCTAATACATGGCATCATCTTGAAATTTATATCGATCTCGTTGCCAGTACTGTGGAGCGTAGAGTAAATAGTCAAGTTCTAGAGATTCTTGATATAGGTAATGCTGCGAACCTTAATGGCTCTAGCCCTTCTGTTGCTCTAATTGGCTTCAATGGAAAACAACTTTTTAATGGTGCCAATGGGGCAGATATATATGTAGATAGTACCCCGCAGAGGGTGCTGCTAGCCAATGCTGCGCAATGGAGTGACGTAACACATTCTGAGTTACAACTACCCGTTTCGTGGTCTGAAAATCAAATTACGTGGCAAGCTTTTTATGGAAGTTTGGATCGAACCCAGTTGTTATATGTTTATGTTATTGATGAAAATGGGGTCGCAAACGATATCGGGTATCCTTTGTCTTCGGGAACCAGCTTCGCGGCACCGCCACCTTTATTTGAAGCAGAAGTAAGGTAACTTCGTTATGGAGTCTATAAAGGTAAGTGTCGTAATTCCAGCTTATAATCGTGCATCATACATAAATCAAACCGTCGATTCTGTTTTAAATCAGACTTTTGAGGATTTTGAACTCATCGTTGTGGACGATGGATCAACAGATGGCACGTATGAAAAATTACTTGAGTACGGTGACAAAATTTCTGTGCTTGCGCATGAGGGCCATACAAATAAAGGCCAGTCTGCATCCATTAATTTGGGCTTGAAGCAAGCTTCTGGAAAATATATAGCAATCTTAGATAGTGATGATT
>NZ_LWFH01000746.1:0-617 GCF_001635725.1 Oleiphilus sp. HI0066 | reverse complement strand
TGTCGGTATGGCAACGCTTAATGCCTTAGAAGGTCAAATGCCTGCAGCGCTCGTGTTAGTAGAAAAAGTCAGTGCTGACGACGAAGCGTTCCCGAAAGCACAATTGCTGAAAGCTGGTATCGAGATTTCTGAAAATCAGTTAGAGAATGCTGAATCAACCTTAAGTGAATTGCTGTCTGTTTTGCCGACCAGCGACCAAATGCTCCCTGATCGTGTACTCACGCTTGAGCGTTTGTCTTATGTGCTTACAAGACAAGGTCGCGCGAACGAAGCCTACATTTATACAAAGCTTCTCTCTGAAGCATTTCCAGGCGCAACCGAAGCAAATGATACTTTCCAAGAAGCCTTGGCCGATTTTCAAGAGAATCGTTTAGATCAAGCTAAAGAGAAGCTTGAGAAGTTAGTAGAGCAGTATCCTGGTCATACTCGTTCACGTCAGGTGCTGGGTATTATCAGTTACATGCAGGGCGATACCGAAGCCGCAGCGCGTTACTTAGATGATGTGGTTGATCCAGAGACGGCAAGCCCGCTGGCGACCCAAGTATATATGGCAACCAATCTTAAACTGAACGAGCCTCGGCGTGTTCTAGACGCATTAGAACCAACTATCGAACAGC
>NZ_LWFH01000745.1:0-821 GCF_001635725.1 Oleiphilus sp. HI0066 | reverse complement strand
AGCGGCAACGGTAAAGAACAAAAGTTTGACGGCCGTCTTCAATTTCTGAGATGGGAGTAATGGTGTTCGCCTTTTTTGAGTAGGCGGCATTTCGAGCTAGTGTTGAAAGCTCTTGCGCCATTGTATCTTCGTCACGATCAATGCCAGCAATACTGGATAGTACTTTTACCTCGGTTTCGCCAATGCGCTTACATTCTGCCGTGTCGTGGCTAATGATCACCTTCTGACTGCCGGGCACCGTATCAACAAATGAACATCCGACAAGCGTGATCGATAATATAAAAGCAGGCGCAATGCTTGTAAGAATACGTTTAGGTGTGAACTGCATGAAGAATACCCATGAATTTGTTGTTAGAAGCCGGTTGATATTAACAGGTCTTTGTCGATAATACCTCGCACAAACTTCATTCTCTGATTTCGAACGAAAGGCGCTGTAATGGCATTAAAATACGAAATTGTTCCGGTTACGCCATTTGAGCAGAACTGCAGTCTTGTTTGGTGTGATGTGACGATGTCTGCTGCGGTTGTAGATCCAGGCGGGGACTTACCTAAAATTCAGGCACGTATTGATGCGCTTGGTCTTAAACTAGATAAGATTATTTTGACGCACGCGCATATCGATCATGCTGGTGCGGTAGGGGAATTGAGTACATCTCAAAACCTTCCCATTGAGGGGCCGCACAAAGAAGACCAATTCTGGATTGATATGCTGCCTCAGCAATCTCAGATGTTTGGCTTTGCGCCAGCTCAATCCTTTACTCCAAATCGGTGGTTAGAGCAGGGTGATACTGTCGAGATCGGACAGGAAATTCTAGAAGTCT
>NZ_LWFH01000744.1:0-809 GCF_001635725.1 Oleiphilus sp. HI0066 | reverse complement strand
GCTTGCCGTTTTTTAGGCGCGTGTTTTGGTAGTCTGGGTAGAATGCTTGATAGCCCTGGTTTTGGATGTTTTCGCAGGCGCGGGCTTCGTTACGGGGCTTTGTGGTTAATAGATACCAAGGCATGGTAACAGCCCTTTGTTATTGTTGTTGGTTTTTTCAGCGCCGCTTTCGTGCGGCGGACGAGTTAAGGGGCAGAACCAATAACTGTAGATTCCGGATCAAGTCCGGAATGACGGTCTTGGCGTACTCTAACCCATTTAAGCTAGATTCCATCGGCACTGGCCGACAGCAGCTAGGGTCTTTGTTTCGCCAAAGACCCTAGGACCCAAAAGCGACCCGGAGCGCAAGCGCTCGACGGGATTTCACCCTTCGATAGGTTTTTGAGTTTACGAGGCTATAATAGCGCTTTTGAAACACGTCTAAAGCACGCCAAAAGATGCAATAAATAGTCGAAGTCAAAGTAAGCGGACTCTAGATTCCGGATCAAGTCCGGAATGACAGCCTTGGCGTACTCTGAACCCGACTTTGCGGAATGACGGTCTTGGCGGACTCTGAGCCCGACTGTATACCTATAAGCTACCCACTGCGGCAGCGCCGAGTGCTATTTGGTAGAAAATCTGGCTCACGTCACGCCAAAGTACTAACTGGTCTAGCTTGTCTGCATCTAGTGGCACGACAACCGTATCACCTGGCTCCATTTGCGCGTCATTACTGGCAAACCAATGACCGCTATCAGGCAGTTGTACGCCACCATTTGCTTTAATAATGTAAATACGATCTTCATCCGCTTTGTCTGTTGTACCACCGC
>NZ_LWFH01000743.1:0-885 GCF_001635725.1 Oleiphilus sp. HI0066 | reverse complement strand
CCCGTGATCCTTAAGCGCATCAGCGAACAATTATGATGCCAAAGCCTTAAGAACTGTTTCAGGCTCTTTAGCAACGACATTTAGTAGGACCAGTGCCGGGCCTTGAGGTTTTCGATCTCCTCGCTCCCAATGACGTAATGTACTCACACTAATGCCGAAAGCCGATGCAAATTCATTTTGCGACATGCCGACTTTCGCGCGAATCTCTTTGACATCAAGAGGGCTAAACTCATGCACAACCGCTTTTTTGAGTTTGCCCTCAGAGTAATCAATGGCCTCTTGGAGCCCCTGTTTAATGCTTGCGAACGTATTAGACATCTGATTCACCATAACTATTAACAAGTAAAGTAGTAAGCTTGGCCAAATCATTTCGTTCAGTTTTGCTTAGATTGGCCTTTTCACCCTTTTCAAATACAGTAAGCAAGAAGAGCGGAATCGAGCCGTTGTGATAATAGTAGATGACACGCACGCCTCCGCTTTTGCCTTTTCCTTTTGCAGACCACCGTAATTTCCTGATACCGCCAGTACCTTGCATAATATTCCCCGCTTGAGGGTGCGCAGCTAGGTAATTAATAATGCTCGTCTTCTCTTCACCTTTTAACAGATCTGAAGCGCGTTTCTGAAACTCTGGTAATTCAACAATAGTTTGCATGGGTCAAAGCATAATCCAATGGATTATATTGAGTCAACATCTTCGGCTATTGCCTGAGCAGCAACATAGATCAGCTATTCCCACAAGTACTTGAGATTTGTTGAGGCAGCAATGTCTGACAACTTATTGTAAGCAGACGCCAGATACAGAGTAACTCAACAGCCGCTTTTGTCTAATTACATGCATTAATTGAGAGATTCCAAATCAGTCTGCGCTGTTTGGAATGACGAGGG
>NZ_LWFH01000742.1:0-1358 GCF_001635725.1 Oleiphilus sp. HI0066 | reverse complement strand
GTTCAAAGGCATCAGGCCCAACAATAAATAAAGGCTGAACCCGACAATAATATTGCGTCATGATGCCTAATCGACCATACAAAGAATGCCCTGGCACAGCAGCCATTCTCTCTACGACTTCTTTCTGAAGCATAAAATGCATATCTTTCAGATGCTTGATATTGTCGAGCAGGTGGAAGATCAAAGGTGTCGAAATATTGTAAGGCAAGTTACCAACAACGCGCAGAGGGTGCTCTTCATCAGCTAAAGCATTAAAGTCGAACTTCAGTGCGTCAGCCTCATTAATGTTGAAATCAGGGTAATTAAAGAATTTGGTACGCAGAACCGGTATCAAATCTCTATCAAGTTCAACAACCTGTAAGTTGCCATCAAGCCCATCTAACAGATGCTCTGTTAGTGCTCCAAGCCCAGGTCCAATTTCCACCATGCGGTCACCCGGACGCGGATTAATGCCACTGACAATACGCGCAATAATCGCGTCATCGCTTAAGAAGTTCTGTCCAAAGCGTTTTCGCGCTTGATGACCAACGGGCTTCTTTCGTTGAGCCATATTCGTTTTACCTATTTAAGAATGTTGTTACTGGCTTTGACCATATCTATAGCCATCGAGATCGCGGTACGCAAACTTCCCGTATCGATATTTCCAGTTCCAGCTAAATCTAATGCGGTGCCATGGTCCACAGAGGTGCGGATAATCGGTAGACCCAAGGTTATGTTCACTGACTCGCCAAAGCCTGCATACTTCAAAACAGGGAGCCCCTGATCGTGATACATAGCAAGCACTGCATCGGCGTTTTCAAGATATTTTTGGGTAAACAGAGTGTCTGCAGGTAAAGGACCAACTAACTCGCAAGGCGCATCTTCAAAACTAGCCATGACGGGCTGAATGACATCGATCTCTTCTCGCCCCATATGACCATCTTCCCCTGCATGCGGGTTCAGCCCAGCCACCAAAATACGAGGCTTCTCAACACCAAACTTACCGCGCATATCAGCAAGTAAAATCTCAATAACGCGCTGTAAAGATTCAGGAGTAATTGACTGGGAGACGTCCTTAAGGGGTAAGTGAGTACTTGCAAGTGATACTTTCATATGACGATTAGCAAGCATCATAACAACTTTATCGACGCCACACTTTTCTTGGAGATATTCGGTATGGCCGCTAAAACTCACTCCGGCATCGTTGATCACACCCTTATGAACTGGCGCTGTTACGATCGCAGAGAATTCTCCGGAAAGACAACCCTCGATAGCACGATCGAGAGTTCTAAGCACATAAGCGGCGTTGTTAGCGTCTAAGTGCCCAGCCATAACAGGTTGATCAACCAATACACTACATACAAACGCTTGACCTGAGC
>NZ_LWFH01000741.1:0-1010 GCF_001635725.1 Oleiphilus sp. HI0066 | reverse complement strand
AAGTTAAAGTCAAAGAACACAACGCCAGTTTTTGCGATTGAAATCAATTGGCGCGGAGCGCTCTGTTCATCACAAACACGCGTCATTTTGTAATAGAGCTGACAGCTTTTAGTTCTAATGTCTTGTACTGAGATATCTATATTGAGCAAGTCTCCATAAAAAGCTTCGTTTTTATACGTAATAGCCAGATCAGCAAGAAGCGTCCCCACACCATCAACGTCCCACTCTTCGTACCCAAATGAACGAAAGAACAAAACACGCGCTTCGTGAAGCATGGTAATCATCCCATCATGCCCTAAATGGTTTCCGTAATTAATGTCACTAATGCGCACAGCAAGTTGTCTAGAAAAGTGAGTAGGACTTGGATAATCGAGTTCGACACGAGACATAAACATACCTTACTAATAAAAACGTACGAATGAAGCTTAAACCAGACTCGAGACTTAACCTGCAAATCCGAAAGACAAATGATTAACGTGAAGCAACTAAACCTCGTGTGATCACGACAAGTATTACTCCACCTAAGATCAATAACGAAGATAAAACAAGACGCTGAGTAATTGCCTCATCTAATAAACTTAGTCCAAAAAAAGCAGCAATAACCGGAACCAGTAACTGAACCGCAGCCGACTGACTGGTGTTCAAACGCTTTGCAGCCAAAAACCATATCGTATAACCCAGACCTGAGGCGATCCCCCCAGAAAGAGCTGCTAGGAGCAGCCCCTCAGCGTTAAGTTGCAAAGAGCCAAAAATAACGCCATTAATTAGCAACACTGCGACGAGGGGGAGAGTGCGTAAAAAGTTGAAGAATGTATCAGATAGAGTATCTGTCGAATTCTTACCAGGCAATGAATACACGCCCCATGCCGCGCCGGAAATACTCATCAAAATAAAACCCAATAAGGACGGTGCTCCCGCCCCTGGAAGAATAAGGTAAATTAAGCCTGCAAAAGCGATCAAAAATCCGGAAATTTCGGAACCCGATAAGCGCTCACCACGAAAGTAGGCGA
>NZ_LWFH01000740.1:0-851 GCF_001635725.1 Oleiphilus sp. HI0066 | reverse complement strand
CCTTGCTCTTTCAACTGGTTTTCCATGTTGGTTAACATGCCGCCAGGAACTTGAGCGATAAGGATACGTGAATCTGTACCACGCAAAGAGCCTTCGAATTTCGCATACTTCTTACGTACTTTGCGGAAGTAAGCGGCAATCTCTTCTAGCAAGTCCATGTTTAGACCAGTATCACGATCTGTGCCCGCAAGTGCTGCAACAACACTTTCCGTTGCCGTGTGGCCGTAAGTCATAGACATAGATGAAATGGCTGTATCAACACGGTCAATACCCGCTTCAACAGCTTTTAAAATTGCCATGTCTGAGATACCAGAAGTAGCATGAGCGTGCAATTGAACCTCAAGATCAGTCTGAGCTTTCAAACGACTTACTAACTCGTAAGCTGCGTATGGAGTCAAAGTACCAGCCATGTCTTTGATTGCGATCGAGTCAGCACCAAGGTCTTCGATTTGCTTAGCTAATTCAATCCAGTTTTCGAGGGTATGAACCGGACTAGTTGTGTAAGAAAGCGTACCCTGAGCATGACCGCCATTTGTTTTAACCGCTTTCAAAGCGCGCTCAAGGTTGCGAGGGTCGTTCATCGCATCAAACACTCGGAACACTTCTACGCCATTTTTAACAGCACGCTCAACAAACTTATCAACAACATCATCTGCGTAATGACGGTAGCCAAGAAGATTTTGACCACGCAACAACATTTGTTGCTTAGTATTTGGCATCACTTTTTTAAGTTCGCGAATACGATCCCATGGATCTTCGCCAATGAAACGAATACATGAGTCAAACGTCGCACCGCCCCATGACTCTAGAGACCAATAACCAACTTGGTCTAATTTCTCAGCGATTGGAAG
>NZ_LWFH01000739.1:0-976 GCF_001635725.1 Oleiphilus sp. HI0066 | reverse complement strand
ATAACGTGCAGCGAGCCGATCTTTTGCTTGATGTAAAGCGTGCATGCTTTTCGCTAATTGCTCGTTATCGGCACTTGCACTCGGAATCGCCATAATTCCGCGCAAACATAATTTATCCATACCCGAAATCTGCTCGGCTAATGCATCCAATTCATCAAGAGAGATTCCAGACTTCGTTTCCTCTTGATCGATATTCACTTGAATACATACATTAAGCGCTTCCGATGTTTCTGGTCTTTGATCGTTCAATCGTGTTGCCACTTTTAGGCGGTCGACACCATGCACCCACGCGAAGCTTTCAGCGATGGGACGTGTTTTATTCGATTGAATCGGACCAATAAAATGCCATTCAATGCTGCCTGCTTTTTCAGGTGCTAATGACAAGATCTCTTCTTGCTTCTCAAGGGCTTCACTCAGGTAATTTTCCCCAAATAATCGTTGCCCTTGTTCATAGGCTTCGATCACCGACTTAGCTGTATGTTTCTTGCTCACAGCGAGTAACTGAACCGAGCCACTTTCTCTCTCAGCCCGAATTGTTGCTTTTTGTATTCTTAAACTAACGCTCTGGAGCTTGTCTGCTATGCTAAACATTATGCTAATCAATAAGATAGTGGTGTTAGGGGTTAAGTTCTCTGAAAGCCATACCTATCAAGGCTTAGAACATTTCTGAGCCGTATGGGCAACAACTAATTATCTCAATAAGTTTAACAAGATGAGATTTTTACTCTAGTGAAAATCTAGTCCTATAGAGGGTTCTCATGGATATTACCGAACTGCTCGCCTTCTCTGCGAAGCAAGGCGCATCAGATTTACATTTGTCATCAGGCTTACCACCCATGATTCGTGTTGATGGCGATGTACGTCGTATCAATCTACCAGCGATGGAACACAAAGAAGTGCATCGCCTGATTTACGACATTATGAATGACAAGCAGCGTAAAGATTTTGAAGAATTCTTAGAAACCGACTTTTCATT
>NZ_LWFH01000738.1:0-774 GCF_001635725.1 Oleiphilus sp. HI0066 | reverse complement strand
TTTCTTACGCACGAGAACGATATCTCTATCTTGTAGACGAACATCTCCCAAGATCGGGCCTTCCGCAGTAATACCCGCAACGAATGGCAACTCAATATCGGCATTGTCGACAGACGCTGCCACTTCGTAACTTAGTCCACGCGCTTCTAAATTCGCCATAAGAATTTCTAGAAAATCATAAACTACGTCGGAAGCTTGAGCAGGGTTCCCAATCAAAAAGTCACCCGGAATTTGCGTACTCCAAATAGATACTTCTTGTAGGCCAATGACGTGAGGCTTACGGCTCACAATTTCATCCGCTAATGCACCAGCACGCTCAGGGAAGTTTGTTGCTTGTGCAGTTTGAAAAACTTCAGTAACCGCAAGAGGTACAGCAAGTGGATCAGGATCTTGAGCTGCAGCGAGTACAGGAAAGATATCTGCACCAAGGTAAACATTACGAGACAAGACTTTGATTTTCTCGTCGTCAGCAAAGGCTAAAGGTGCCGCTAAGCCTAGCGCGAGAACACCCGCTAATAGTTTTGACTTCATTATAATTCTCCATTCTTTTATTTTTATTCGAGCCTTCGAATAGAAAGCAATGATTAGAATGGAATGGGCGGACACGTTATGGAAGAGGCAAGCTTATGTTTTGCGACAAGGTGTGCATAAAACAACCAGAACAATAAATGGGAGAATGTCTTGAGAAACACGAACAATGAAAAAGATTGAATCAAGAGCACCGCGATCTTGATTAAACACACATCAGATCCGTTTATCTGCTAGTATTCCGCC
>NZ_LWFH01000737.1:0-807 GCF_001635725.1 Oleiphilus sp. HI0066 | reverse complement strand
ACCCCTAAGCACCAACCAATCGATAGCAGGAACATGTACTCATGAAAACGATCGAATTTAGTGAATAGAGGAAGAATGATAAAGCGAACGATCAAGTAGCACGCTAGTGCAACGAAAGGCAGCATCAATAGTGTCGTACCTAGTTCTAGGATTTCAAAGTCGGCATCTTCACTAGATGTAAAACTTCCGATTAATAGCAGCACTAGAATTGCAATTAAGTCTTGAATAAGCAACAGAGCGACAACGAGCTCGCCAGTATGTCGGTGATGAAGAACTGTGGTAGGTAGTAATTTAATCCCTATGATGGTGCTTGAGAACACCATGCACGCACCGATGATGAGCGCTTCTAGTTGAGTGAAACCGAATTGGATTGAAACAATATATCCGAGCCCCGCGAATGCGACCGATGAAACAATTGCAACGAAACTTGCCTTGCCAAACATTGCGCCTAAGCTTTTAGGCTGCATGTCTAAGCCAAGTAAAAACAACAAAAAGATAATACCAATCTCGGCTATTTCGCTAAGCATTCGAGCGTCTGACACATAGTCCAAGCCGAATGGCCCAACGATTGCACCAATAATGATATAGGCGAGTATGAGTGGCTGTCGCGCATACAGAGCGAACGATGCAACGATAGCTGCGCCAGTAAAAATTAAGAAGAATGAATGAACTATCGACGTTTCAGGCATGAAGCATGCTGTCCTTGTGTTATGATTCTTGGCCCGTTTCTGTGATCTATTTTCGAGAAAGCCTTATGGCTTGTAAAGACTCTCGCTCGACTAAATGAGAATGACGATATATTGGTAG
>NZ_LWFH01000736.1:0-1250 GCF_001635725.1 Oleiphilus sp. HI0066 | reverse complement strand
CTAAGTATTTAGGACGTGTCATTCGTGGCGTAAATCCAAATGCTGAAACACCATTATGGATGGCAGAGAAACTTCGTCGTTGTGGTCTCCGTAGCATTGAACCCGCTGTTGATGTAACAAATTACATTTTGCTTGAGCTGGGTCAACCTATGCACGCATTCGATTTGAATACATTGAATGGTTCAATCGACGTACGTTTCGCCAAAGCTGGTGAAAAGTTAACGCTCCTAGATGGCCAAGAAGCAGAACTCAGAGATGATACTTTGGTGATTGCTGATGAGAAAGGACCTCTTGCGATGGCTGGCATTATGGGCGGTCAAGACACTGGCGTGACCTCGAAGACTCAAGATGTTTTTCTTGAGTGTGCGTTTTTCTCTCCTTTGGCTATTGCTGGCAAAGCGCGTTCATATGGTCTTCATACTGATTCTTCGCATCGTTATGAGCGAGGTGTCGACCATGAATTGCAACGTACTGCTATGGAACGTGCGACAGAATTACTGCTCCAGATTATGGGCGGCGAAGCTGGTCCAGTTGTTGATACTTCAGATACAGCTAATTTGCCTGAAAAGAGAACGGTACGGTTACGCGCCGAGAAACTTGAGTCTCTGCTAGGTATTTCTATTCCGAGTGATGAGGTTGTAGACATTCTTACTCGCTTAGGTTTGGAGCTTCTTTCAAGTGACGACGTATCGTGGGAGTTTGCGATTCCATCCTATCGTTTCGATATTTCCATCGAGCCAGATTTGGTTGAAGAGGTAGGTCGAATTTATGGTTATAACAATCTTCCTAAAACGACCACTCAAGGCGGATTAAATCTAGTTGCTGATGATGAAGCGACCACGCCTTATCACGTCCTTGAAGATAAGTTGGTAAGTCTCGGTTATCAGGAGGCAATAACGTACAGCTTTGTTGAGCAAACGCAGCAAGATGCATTGGCTCCGAATGAAACGGCAATTCCTTTAGCAAACCCAATCTCGACAGATATGGGCGTAATGCGCACTTCGCTCTGGACTGGTCTACTGAATGCCGCTTCATATAATCAGAAGCGTCAACAATCACGAATTAAGTTCTTCGAAACCGGACTCAAGTTTATTGATGTCGATGGTGAGATTGTTCAAACGCGAATGCTCTCGGGCGTTGTCGTCGGAAATGTCGCTGAAGAAAACTGGTGTAACGAAAAACGTGTTGTTGATTTTTATGATGTGAAAGCTGATTTAGAGGCACTACTCTTTAGTATTGATAAATCAGTC
>NZ_LWFH01000735.1:0-1592 GCF_001635725.1 Oleiphilus sp. HI0066 | reverse complement strand
AACAACTGATGCCTTGTATGAGACATTTTGATGTTGTCTCTAATCGGCTGCCAATAAACACAAATAAGCCATAGGAAAGCATCATGTCACCGACACCTAGTATTGATATTTCTGTGCATGGCGATCAAAGCATCGCTACGAGCAATCTTCCGCCAGTCAAAGTATCCGTTATCGAAAATGACCGCATTCGAAATGCTTCTAGCTTTTTAGAAATTTTCTACGAACGAGCCAAACTGCATCCTCAAAAAACGTATCTACGCCAAGCTTATGGCGAACACTGGCATGAATTCAGTTGGGGTGAAGTCTATCGCATGGCAGCCCGTACCGTGACAGCTCTGCGGTCCATGGGTTTACAGCCTGGTGATCATATTGGTTTGCTGTCTAAAAACTGCTTTGCATGGATTGTCGCAGACATCGCGATAATGATGGGTGGATATGTATCTGTTCCCTTCTATCCGACCTTGTCAGCAAAGGATTTAGACGAGGTCGTTCAGCTAAGCGATATAAAAGCATTGTTTGTCGGCAAACTCGAAAACTGGGAAGAGCAGCGTCATGGCGTTAACAGTAGCATTACTACAATTGCCTTCCCTCACTTTGAAGGTAATAGTCCTTTAGATGGCTGTAACTATAAATGGGATGACATATTAGACTTCGCTCCCTGTACCGACCCTCATCAGCCTCTTGCAGATGAAATCTTTACCGTCATATATACGTCCGGTACGACAGGCACCCCAAAAGGTGTGATGCTGGATTACGCTTGTGCGAATCAAGTGATGAAACACGAACGTGCTAAACCTGCTTATGGTGTGTATCAAGGAGTTTCCGAGCGTGTTTTATCCTATTTACCACTAAACCATATCGCCGAACGCGTCGTGTCAGAGGTCAGTCCAATCGTTGCAGGTTCTGAAGTCTCGTTTAGTGAGTCTCTAGATCGCTTTGCAGCAAATTTACAGTCGGTACAACCGACACAGTTTTTTGCAGTACCGCGTATTTGGGTAAAAATTCAACAAGGTATTCTGTCTAAGCTTCCTGAACAGAAACTACAGAAACTCCTTAAAATTCCGCTAGTCGGACGGTTTATTAAGCACAAAGTCAAAAAGGGCTTGGGATTGAGCTCGGTGCTGTCAGCGGTATCGGGCGCCGCGCCCTTATCTGCTGCACTTCTGCGTTGGTACGGACAACTCGACATTAATATTCAAGAAGTTTATGGCGCGACAGAACTATGTGGCGGTGTCACCTATAACACCTTAGATGACATTACCCCCGGTTCTGTCGGAAGACCGCTTCATGGTGTTGAAATATTGATTGATGAAGAAACCGACGAAGTCCTAATCAAAGCTCCATGGGTGATGAAGGGATACTATAAATCTCCTCAAAAAACCGCGGAGGTCTTATCACCTGAAGGCTGGTATCGAACTGGCGATACAGGACGCTTAGATAATGAAGGACGATTGATCATTACGGGTCGCGTTAAAGACACATTTAAAACGGCCAAAGGTAAATTTGTTCTGCCTGTTCCCATCGAGCATAAAATGGGAGCAAACACGAATATCGGTCAAGTCATGGTCACGGGTTTTGGTCTGACACAACCA
>NZ_LWFH01000734.1:0-783 GCF_001635725.1 Oleiphilus sp. HI0066 | reverse complement strand
CGCAGTATCGATGCCGGCAATATTTATTTCACGGAGCAGTATCAAGGCCTATGAGCATTCCCGCTATTATCATCGACTCACTTAATCAATATGCAGAACATAATGATTATGAGGCACCAGAAATCATCCCACGCCACGATGTAGATGACGCTGATCGCGTTTGCTTAACGCTTATGTCAGATATGCTAGGCCGTGCCCAAGTACTTTTCCCAGCCGATCGCTTTATTTGTCCGGAGTTACTCAATAATTGTATGGGTCGTGAACTTAAAGTGGTTGAGCAAAGCGATCAAAATAGCTTGTTAAGCCAATATGAACTTAACGCGATCCCAGCCATCCCCGACATCACGGGCATACCGACAATCGTTGATAATGCGCTCCAGGAAAATACCAGTGAGTACGCCTTCGTTGACATTGGTTTAGCAAAAGATCTCATTCGAATTAAGCGAAGCATTTTCAACAAGATGCTTCAGAAAGCACAAACCGGAGACTTCTCGGTAGCAATTGATAGAGTCAATCAACACAAGGACGCACGTAAAGATGAAGTCGATATTGTCACGGCTCTTGAGAAGTTCACAACGATTCGTATCAAGCAACGAATCGAAGATACTCTAGAGCTTCCTCCTCTTCCGGAAAGTGCACGCGATATTATTCGTTTACGCGCAAATCCCGACGCGAGCAGCGAAGAACTGTCGACTATCGTAGAAAAAGATCCAAGCCTTTCGGCACAGGTAGTTAGTTGGGCATCGAGTTCGTTTTATAGTACAAGCGGCTCAGTTAAATCGG
>NZ_LWFH01000733.1:0-952 GCF_001635725.1 Oleiphilus sp. HI0066 | reverse complement strand
TGCAGTTATCGTAGCGGCGGGGCGCAGCGCCATCGCTTCATTCGGTGGTTCTCTTTCTTCCTTGAGTGCCGTTGAGATTGGAACACAAGTTGTTTCTGGTTTACTAGAAAAGACCGGCATTAACACCGATCAAGTGGATGAAGTAATTTTAGGACAAGTACTCACCGCCGGCTGCGGACAAAACCCAGCAAGACAAACAGCAATTAAGGCTGGATTATCAGTGCAAACACCTGCGCTCACCATTAACAAGGTGTGTGGATCCGGTTTAAAGGCAGTACAAATGGCAGTACAAGCCATTCAGCTTGGTGACGCAGACATTATTATCGCCGGCGGGCAAGAGAGCATGAGCAATGCTCCACATGCACTTCCAAATAGCCGCAACGGACAGCGTATGGGGCCTTGGAATATGGTCGACACGATGATTACCGATGGCTTATGGGATGCTTTCAACGATTATCACATGGGCATTACCGCGGAAAACATTGCAGAAAAATATGAAATCGATCGAGAGGCGCAAGATGCCTTTGCTCTAGGCTCACAGAACAAAGCAGAACAAGCACAAGCAGATGGCAAATTTAGTGATGAAATTATTGCCATTAGCATTCCTCAGCGCCGCGGCGACCCTATCATATTTGATAAAGACGAAAACATTCGACTAGGTGCAACAATAGAAAGCATCGCTAAAATGCGTCCGGCATTTAAAAGAGATGGCACCGTCACAGCTGCGAATGCCTCATCACTCAATGACGGCGCAGCGGCAGTCATTGTATGTAGCGAAGAGAAAGCCAAAGAACTAAACCTACCCGTTTTAGCCACAGTAAAAGCTTACGCTAATGCCGGAGTACAACCTGAAATAATGGGTACAGGCCCAATTCCTGCCAGTCAGCGTTGCCTTGAGAAAGCAGGCTGGACAATCAACGACCTTGATCTCATAGAAGCAAACGAAGCATTT
>NZ_LWFH01000732.1:0-1156 GCF_001635725.1 Oleiphilus sp. HI0066 | reverse complement strand
GTTACAACACCTATGTGTACTCTGAGTGCGAAATTAAGCGCATTGCAAAAGTTGCGTTTGAAGCAGCGCAAAAGCGTAACGGTAAGCTTTGTTCTGTAGATAAAGCGAACGTACTTGAAGTAACGGTGTTGTGGCGTGAAATTCTTGACGATATGGCGAAAGACTATCCAGATGTAGAGCTGAGTCATATGTATGTTGATAACGCAGCGATGCAGCTCGTTCGTGCGCCGAAGCAGTTTGACGTAATGGTTACAGGCAACATGTTTGGTGACATTCTGTCTGATGCGGCAGCAATGCTTACTGGCTCTATCGGTATGCTTCCATCTGCATCGTTAGATGAGAACAATAAAGGTATGTACGAGCCGTGTCATGGTTCTGCGCCTGATATTGCTGGCCAAGGCATCGCAAACCCGCTCGCAACGATTCTATCCGTTGCGATGATGTTGCGTTATAGCTTGAGCGAGAACAAAGCCGCTGATCTGATTGAAGATGCAGTGAGCAAAGTGCTTGATCAAGGTTTGCGTACTGCAGATATCTTCTCTGAAGGTTCAACAAAAGTCTCTACAAAAGAAATGGGTGACGCGGTTGTTGCGGCGCTTGAGTCTTTGGTTTAAATCACTGGTTTAATAAGGTCGATAGAAATGAAAAAGTTAGGAATGGTCGGCTGGCGTGGCATGGTTGGTTCCGTGCTTATGCAGCGTATGCAAGAAGAGAATGACTTCTCTTTAGTTGAGCCAGTGTTTTTTACGACATCACAAAAAGGTTTACCTGCTCCAGATCTAGGGCAGGGGGAATCAGTATTGCTTGACGCAAATGACGTGAGTGAGCTGGCGCAAATGGATTTCATCATTACCTGTCAGGGTGGTGATTACACAAAAGCGGTTTACCCTAAGTTGCGCGAAAGTGGCTGGGATGGCTACTGGATTGATGCGGCTTCAGCCCTTCGCATGGAAGATAACGCTGTCATCGTGCTTGATCCTGTTAACCGTCACGTGATCGATGAAGCACTATCTAATGGCGTGAAAGACTTCGTCGGTGGTAACTGTACGGTGAGTCTAATGTTGCTTGCTCTAGGAGGTTTGTTCGCGGAAGACTTGGTGGAATGGGTATCACCGATGACATATCAAGCGGCATCAGGTTCAGGCGCTAAGCACAT
>NZ_LWFH01000731.1:0-677 GCF_001635725.1 Oleiphilus sp. HI0066 | reverse complement strand
ATCTCAAGTAAGGAGGTTTTGCTGCAAATAGTCGCTAGTTTAGGCCTAGATAAAAGCGAAGCCGAAGACGTCTTAGATAATCCTACTTTTCAAACTGAGTTGGTCGAGATTGAGAGAAAGTGGCTGTCTGGAGGTTTTCACGGAGTGCCGGTAGTGATTATTAACGGTGAAGAAGTTCTACAAGGTGCTCAAGAAACCGAAACCTACCGCGAAGCTTTAACTACAGCATCCTAAAGACAGAACTACATAGAACAGAGGAATTTTTATGTTTACATACTATGAAACCAATACTGCGCCAGAAGAGTCGAAATCGTTAATGGAAGCTTCGTTGAAAGGTTTTGGCATGATACCTAATTTGCACAAGATATTGGCAGAAGCACCTGCTACTTATGAGGCTTACAATACTGTATTTAGCCTATTCATGAAAAACACAACCCTGTCGCCGATTGAGCAGCAGGTAGTTTTTATGACTGCGAACTTCGAAAATAACTGCCACTACTGCGTGCCGGGCCATACCTGGATGATGCATTCCGCGAAAATGCCTGAGGAAGTTATCGAAGCATTACGTGAGGGTACTGAGATACCTGACGCTAAGCTTCAAGCTTTGCACGACTATGCTAAAGCACTACTAGATAAGCGTGGTCACATTGGAGATGAAAAGCTACAAGACTTTATTG
>NZ_LWFH01000730.1:0-911 GCF_001635725.1 Oleiphilus sp. HI0066 | reverse complement strand
GTAATACAATCGCATTATTTATAACGATACCAGCCAGTGAAATCACACCAAGTAGCGTCATGAACCCAAAGAATGAATGAGCCACAACGAGACCAATCGCGACACCAATAAACCCTAGAGGTATCGTCATTAAAACAATCGCAGGCTTGCGAAGAGAATTAAATTGCGCGACCAACAAAATCAGAATTAAAAAGCCAGCTATCGGTAGCTTTGCAGCAATAGACTCATTTGCCTTATCCGAGCTCTCAAACTCGCCACCAAGCTCATAACTCGCACTTAATTCCCAATTCTGTGACTGCTCTTCAAGCCATGGAGTCAATTTCTCAAATGCTTCAGTAGCTGTGACACCATCAATGAGTTGCGCTCCGACAGTGACCGTTTTGATTCGATCTCGACGCAAAATTTTAGCGGGCTCCCATATTAGCTTCAGATCGGCGACTTGCTTCAGAGGCAAGGAATCACCTGTAGACTGCACATACACAGAGATCCCCTCTAACTTCGAAATATCATCTTGTTCTGACTCTTTGGTTCGAAGTAATACGGGAATAATATCTTCGCCACGTCGATACTCTGTCAGCTCTAAGCCGCTCAAACCCGTCTGCAATGAAACCGCGATATCTTCGTTGGTTATACCTGCGCGACGCGCTTTAGTCTGATCAATAATCACTTCAAACTTCTTCGTCTGAATACCCCAATCATCATTAATATTTGTAAGTTCAGACAGCTCAGACATCTTGGCTTTCAGGGCATCGACTCGTTCAAATAAGGTCTCGATATCTTTTGCGTATAGGCGATATTCAACGGGATTTTTCACCGGTGTACCGTTTTCAATTCGCTTTAAGGTTGCTTGCACATCTGGGAAATTTTCAAATAAATACGCATTTAAGCCCTTAATACTTTGATCGACAGCC
>NZ_LWFH01000729.1:0-803 GCF_001635725.1 Oleiphilus sp. HI0066 | reverse complement strand
AACTCTAACGGACGTGCTAATACTTGCGCGGGTAAAGCCCAACGCTTGCCCTCAAATTTATAACGCACTTGTGCATCAAGATAGATAAGCCAAGCAAATACAAACACGAATAACACCGCGAGAACTTTCCACAACCACGAGCGAGACTTTGTCGCTTGCGATTTAGATTTTGACGGTTCAGCTTTTGCTTTTTTAGTTTGCTTGGATTTAGCCATGATTTACTTTGCAGGAATTTGCTCTGCTGTTATTGTGCCTGCCACACTGCGGAGGAAACATGAATTCAGCGCTGATTCAGTCATTATTAGAAGCAAAGCCGTACCCACACGCGTGCAGTCAATTTGAGCTTATCGAAACACATATTTCGTGGATTATTCTTACCGGCGATTATGCCTACAAGATTAAAAAGCCCGTAAATTTTGGGTTCCTAGATTTTACGGCATTAAAAGCACGTAAACAGTATTGTGAAGCAGAATTAAAATTAAACTCACGTTCCGCTCCAGAATTGTATGTTGAGGTACTCGCAATTGGAGGGAGCTCAGTCAACCCTCTTCTCGGCGTTGAAGATGAAGACGCCATTGAATACTGCATCAAGATGCATCAGTTCAAAACAGAAGAACTCTTTAATGAGTTGGATGAAACTAATCGTTTAACGTTTACACATATTGATGAGCTAGCAGATAGAGTTGCGGAATTTCATCGTGAAGCATTATCAGCGCCCGCTAACACGCCTTATGGATTACCAGAGCATTTGATTCTGCCAGCAGAACAAAACTTTGAACAAATACGAGAGCGCCTGTCAGAGA
>NZ_LWFH01000728.1:0-1008 GCF_001635725.1 Oleiphilus sp. HI0066 | reverse complement strand
CACCACTTCGGGTGCCCATAACTAATCCCTCAAGCGGTGTCATGCCCATGCTGGTGTCAACGCTCTTGCCATTCTCGATCGCGCATACACTTGCGCCGTTACCAAGGTGTGCAGTTATAAAGGAGCAATTTTCAATAGGTTTGCCAATATGTTGTGCGGTCGAACTAGCTACATATTGATGACTTGTTCCATGAAACCCGTATCGTCTTACGCCGTACTTAGTATAAAACTCGCTTGGTATCGCATAGCGATATGCGTGCTCGGGCATAGTTTGATGAAACGCTGTGTCAAAGACAGCAACTTGCGGTACCCCAGGAAACTGACTTTGCAAAAGTTCTATGCCAGTAATATTTGCTGGGTTATGTAAGGGCGCGAGTTGAATGCATTGTTTAATTTCCGCTAACACAGAATCGTCGATGAGCGTTGCTTTATTAAATCGCTCGCCGCCATGAACAACGCGATGCCCGACAGCAATTAATGAATTGCTTAAGTTAAATTCGCAGTTGAGTGCGTCAACAATTGCTTGAATTGAGTCGCCGTGAGAAGCATTTGGCGTGTCAAAGCTTTGCCTATTTCCAGAAAGATCTTTTGAAATATGCCTTGCATTGGTGCTATTAAGTTCTTCAGCGAGACCGGTTTGTAATGGGGTGGCGTCGCCTACGGCGTATAACGCGTACTTTAATGAAGAGCTACCGCAATTAATGACAAGTACGTGTTTTGAGCTCATAGTTTTCTTCCGTGTGTGATTAAGCTGCGGTTGCCTCTAGTGCTATTGCAGAGCATTCATAATAAATGTCGTTAAAGGTTTGCCCATCTAAGCCCAGTTCGCCGAGAGCCTTCCAGTCTATTTGTTCAAGTAAACCTTGTTCGAAAAGCAGTGTAGATTGCAATATTAAACCTTGCACGCCTTTACGTTCCATCAGTGCAGAGCGCATTGAGTCTTTAATTGGAATACTTTCAATAACTTGATCGATAGGTTGGTCAAAAAACGCGTCTAAACAACTGAGC
>NZ_LWFH01000727.1:0-726 GCF_001635725.1 Oleiphilus sp. HI0066 | reverse complement strand
AATCAATTTAGAAGAAGCTCAAATGCTAGATATGGCGCCAGAGAAACGAGAAGAATCACGACTTGCATGTCAGGTTCGACTTAGCGCTGATGACAACGGGATGGTCGTCAAACTTCCTGAATTCCAGATGTAATGTCACATAGTGCAACGAAGGTAAAAGACCAATGAAACTGTTAGAGCCTGTGATTGAAAAGAGTACCGCGCTTGTTCCTATGCATCTGCAAATTAAGGGAGCGCATGCCTTTCAAAAATTCAAAAAGCGTTTGGGTTTAGCGCGCGCTATTCCGACATTTACTGAAACCCCAATTCCTCCTGTTGCTGATCTTTCATTGGGTGAAATTGATGTCAGCAATCCTTTTTTGTTTCGACAGGGGCGGTGGTTGGAGTATTTTCAACGTCTACGAGATGAGAGTCCGGTGCACTATCAAGCGAACAGTCCATTTGGACCTTTTTGGTCGGTGACACGTTTCGAAGACATTATGTATGTTGATAAGCATCATGAGCTTTTTTCTGCCGAACCTATTATATCGATAGGCCCGCAACCTGAAGGTATCGAAATTCAAACCTTTATTGCGATGGATCCCCCTAAACATGATGTTCAACGACAAGCTGTTCAAGGCGTTGTTGCTCCTCAGAATTTAAAGGAAATGGAGTCCTTAATTCGTCAGCGAACCTGTGATGTGCTTGATAACTTGCCGGTAGATGAGCCTTTTGATTGGGTGGACT
>NZ_LWFH01000726.1:0-898 GCF_001635725.1 Oleiphilus sp. HI0066 | reverse complement strand
GTCTAAGGTAATTGGCGCGTCTGCCTCATTCAGTTGCCATAGTTCTTGTCGTTGTGCGTCGACTTGGCGAGTAAGACCGAAATTCGTGTTTTGCAGCACGTGTTCATCTTTTAAATTCGACTCGTCGAAAACGCCAAACACTTTTGCATGTTCAAGCGTTTCGATCTCGCATTTAAAAAAGACTTTGTATTTACTCAAAGTATCGACGCCTTGTTGGCGAACGCTTTCATGTACTTTTATCAAAAAACCGTCTTCGATTCTGGCGATGACGAACAACCAATACATGCGCCCTTTGGCGCTGTTAGCTGTGCCATAGGTGCATTGAAGCGGTGCTAGTTCAGTTACGTCGCAACTAAATTGGCCCTGCAAAAATTTCTCAGCATCTGGGCCGCTTACTTTGATTAATGAATAGGGGAGTTGTACACCTGTCTGTATCATTTTGTCGCTATCGTTGAAGTTGTTTGTGAAAGTTCTTTGTTATGCCGATCGTGAACGTATAGTCTGCGATGGTGATCTTTTTTACTGCTCGTTAGAGGGCTCAAGCAAATGATGTATTTCGCACCGCTATTAGTGGCTAGTACCAGAATCGCAAAGGCGTGCGTGAGCCAAACTGAGCTATGAATCGAGATTGGTAAGTAGTGTCCATCGCGACGATAAACGAGTTTTTTCCCCTCAATCATGAGAGCATTGTTGTGTGCGTGAGATTTGAAAACCGAGTAAGTTAAATAAGCATTNGTCCCTATGGCGATGCATGCAGCACCTGCACTAAATAATGAGGCTTCTGCGATTATCAACATAGCTAGTGCCACGATGCTAGGTAAGGTTAATATACCCAGCATTGCGTAGGACTGTTTAATGGTGATATTAACTTGGTTGAACACGATCCAATATCATTTTT
>NZ_LWFH01000725.1:0-1068 GCF_001635725.1 Oleiphilus sp. HI0066 | reverse complement strand
GGATATTCGTCTTTATCATACTTAAGCGCACTCCCCCTCGATGCATTGAAAATTGATCGAAGCTTTGTCAGCAATATTATTGATGACAAAAAAAATCAATCGATCACTAAGGCCATTATTGGTTTGTCGCACAGCCTCGGCCTCAAAGTTGTAGCAGAAGGTGTTGAAACTATAGCCCAGCAGCATTTTCTGATGGATAACGGCTGCGATGCGATGCAAGGCTTTTTACTGAGTAAGCCTTTGCCCGCAAAAGACATAGAAGCTTTGCTTTAATTCAGTTTTCATGCGCCCTATACTTCACCAAAATTTCATTGATTGGACTCTGACATGACGCAAGACGAATTAAAAAGTGCTGTCGCGCTTGAGGCATTAAACCTCATAAAAGATAAGCTCGATAGCGATAGCATTATCGGTATCGGAACAGGTTCAACTGCGAACTTTTTCATCGACCATCTCGCTAGCATTAAACATACATTTGATGGCACTGTTGCCAGCAGTGAAGCGAGTGCGGAACGTCTCAAGGCGCATGGAATCCCTGTCTATGAACTTAATGGCGTGCAATCACTCGACTTTTACATTGATGGTGCCGACGAATGTAACGACCGTTTAGAGTTAGTGAAAGGTGGCGGTGGCGCGCTCACGCGAGAGAAGATCGTGGCCGCTGTAGCGAAACAGTTTATCTGTATCGTTGACGACACAAAACAAGTTGACTTGCTTGGCCAATTCCCACTGCCTGTTGAAGTTATCCCAATGGCTCGCAGCTATGTTGCGCGTGAACTGGTCAAGTTAGGTGGCGATCCAGTTTGGCGAGAAGGATTTGTTACCGACAACGGCAACGTCATCCTTGATGTGCACAATATGAAAATCCAATCACCCATCGCTATTGAAGAAAAGATCAATCAATTAACGGGTGTCGTCACCAACGGTTTATTCGCTGTGCGTCCTGCAGATATCTTGCTTGTTGGTACCTCAGATGGCGTGAAGAAAGTGACTGTTTAACTTAAGCCAAATGCAAAAACCAAGGACGAAAGACACGAATATCTTTCCAAGGTCTTTCTACTTACACTA
>NZ_LWFH01000724.1:0-838 GCF_001635725.1 Oleiphilus sp. HI0066 | reverse complement strand
CTTTTAGAAGGGTGCAAAACATCCGGTTTAAAAGAGTCGAATCATCCATTAGTACGCCAGATGGTGATAAGTTTTGGTTTGATAGATATTCGCAAGGTAGCAATCGAGTGCTGATTGTAAGTCATGGACTCGAGGGTCATAGTCGCAGACCATACGTGTTGGGCATGGTGTCTCGTGCGATTGATGAAGGGTGGGACGTAGTTGCCTGGAACTATCGAGGTTGTGGCGGCAGGGCCAATAACAAACTGCAAAGTTACCATAGCGGATCGATAGATGATTTATCACTGCTCATCGATCACGTTGATAGTATGGGCTATCAGAATATTGCGCTATGCGGGTTCAGCATTGGTGGGAACAAAACGCTTTTGTATTTAGGACGGGATCGCAATCAAGTAAACAACAAGATTTCCGCGGCTGTTACTTTTTCTGTTCCCTGTGATCTGGTCTCGAGCTCAGAGGTATTGGCAAAACCGATCAATCGAATCTATATGAAAAACTTTCTGGCCTCTCTGTACGAGAAGTTGAAACTAAAGGCTGAGATGTTTCCGGGTCAGGTCTCGCTTGATGGATTCAAAAAAATCAAGACATTTGCTGATTTCGATGGACGATATACAGCGCCGATGAATGGTTTTACTAGCGCACTAGATTACTGGGTACAAAGCAGTTGTCTTCCCCATATCCCCAATATAAATATTCCAACGCTTCTAGTCAGTTCTTTGGATGATCCATTTCTTAGTGAGAGGTGCTTTCCTTTTGAAGAGGCTAAGCAAAATAGTAGCTTCTTCTTTCGACCTTTAAAAAAAGGTGGCCACGTTGGTTTTGGCGCAAAGGGATCTAC
>NZ_LWFH01000723.1:0-1325 GCF_001635725.1 Oleiphilus sp. HI0066 | reverse complement strand
TACAAAGTTCGTCAGGAAGAACTACATAAACAAGTCGAAGACATTCATTTAAAAGCAAGCAAAGCCCGGCAAGAACTTGTTGCGGCGAACCAACGTCAACAAGATCAGCAACGACAAGTGCAGCTTGTTGAGCAGCAACTAAAAATGAATGAGCCTTTGCTAAAAATGGGGGCCGTATCTGAATCTGTGGTGCTCGATATTCAGCAACAATTGAGTCGTGCACAGTCTGAAGTCAATTCCACAAAAAATGAAATTCCTGAACTGAGATCAGAAATAGATCGCCTTCAAAAAGAAGAAGAAAGCGTTGTGGCAAGTTTTAAAGCCAAAGCCCAACAACAACTTTCTGAAGTAAGAACGCGCCTTGATATTGCGCGTGGTAAACAAACTGTGAGCGCTGCGAGCGTTGACCGAACTGAATTGCGCTCTCCGGTGGATGGCATTATCCAGACCTTGCACATAAATACGATAGGCGGGGTCGCGAGACCAGGCGCAGAACTTATCGACATCGTCCCTGTGGGTGATGAATTACTTGTCGAGGTGAAAGTAAAACCTAAAGACATTGGCTTTGTTCGCCGAGATCAGTACGCCAAAGTGAAAATATCGGCCTTCGATTTTGCTGTCTATGGCGGATTGGATGGCAAGGTCGAAACCATTTCTGCTGACTCAATTACGGACCAACGCGGAAATAGTCACTACCTTGTGAAAGTACATGTAGACCAAGCGTACTTTGATAACCCTAACGGGCGCTTGAACGTCATACCTGGCATGCAAGCAACGGTTGATATCAGCGTAGCTGAACGTTCAGTATTGGAATACATCATGAAGCCGCTGTTGCGGGCCTTGCAACGCTAGAGCTGCGCGGGAGTAGAACACTGGGTCAATATTTGACGCCAGTGTTACTAACCAAATGACAAACGAAACTAATCTAGTCGAAGAACACGAACCGTATTTTCAGCAGGTCCCGAACCGCTTTGTGGCGCACGTCTTTCTTGGAAGATAATGGCCGTTTGACCCTTCTCCGAATTAACATCGATAGCGAGTGCTTGATTATCCGTAGGAATATCTACGATAGCACTTTCATTTTCAAAACTCTGTTGAGAAACGATGCTGTTAGTCGATTGATCAAACAGACCGGTTTGTACTCGAAAATAGGCTACTCGAACTCGCGAAGTATATTGAGAGCAACTGCCCGCCCCAACATTGTCGGCGTCTTCACAAAGGCTCTCTTTGTACGCGATCGCCATATTGCCATTACCGGCGAAAGCCATATCTAGCGCATTTTGCGTGTAGCCTGCACTACCAACTAACCCTGCTTGCAATACCTG
>NZ_LWFH01000722.1:0-1432 GCF_001635725.1 Oleiphilus sp. HI0066 | reverse complement strand
CTTGAGTGCATTATCGTCGCTGACAGGTAGGTATTTTGTTAGGCCAACCGCTTTCATTTTATTGTTATTCGACATCCTTCATCCCTTGAAGTGATCACGCGTTATCGCATTTGGTAGGACGAAGTATAACTTAAGCCGCTCGCGCACGGTCAAGCAGCTTATTGATTTATTTAGCGTTTATCGATTTTCATATCGATTTAGATCAACAATGCCAGATTTTTCCGACTGGTTAAACATATACCAAACATGCAGCCAATCGGAGAAGTCCCAAAACTTTGGATCCGTTCTGCGCACTGCAAAGTCATCCAACAAGGCAACATAATCTTCTTCGGTTTTCATTTGACCGATGCGTTCGACGAAATGGTCAAACAAGACCGTATGCACATCAAAAAACACTTTTGGATAGCTACCTAGTACACCAGGATAAAGCGTTAAGGTATCTCGTTCAGGAACAAGAAATTCGTCTTCCATAAACAATGAAGAGACATTCTCATGAAAACGATTACTCGCGATTGAGAACAACTGCATTTGTCCGTCCGGTGCTTTCACGCGCACCATAACTAACTCTGGCAACAATGAAGCGGATACTCCGCTAACCTTCTCTAATCGCTGCAGAGGATCATTTAATTCTGGAAATTGGTCCAAATAGACTTTTGGTAGTACCGATACGCGACGGTTTTCAGCGCGTGTATAATCATAGATTCTGTCGAGCAACTCGTTCTTCGGATCATCCGAGCCATATTCAATTGCATTGCGCGGCAACTTCATTTTATGCAGAACGTTTAGATAATCCTCCACCTTCTCTTCCGCGCTTTGATACCAGCTTAAAAATTCTTTCTCCGCGACATCATCAGGCAAGAACATTAAGAAATTGCTTTCACCTTCCATGCGTAAAAAGTCCATATACAAACGTGTATTCAACTGGTGGCCCACGTTGCCATACACATCAAAGCCGGCAACTAGCAAGTAGTGAATGCGTTCTAACAAACTATACGAAATTACCCAAGCGGTTTTCGGCTTATCGCCATGCAATCCCTTTACGACTGTCGCATTATCAAAGTGACGAAATATAGTGAGTGCTGCGTTCGGGTTATGCGCTTCATGCCCATCGATATTGCTTGTCAGACTTTTGCCACTCCAGAGCATATCGAGTGACAACTCAGCAACACCATCAGAAAAACTGTTGATGTAGTTGAGTTTATCAGTCAAATGCTTCTCTTGAAGCGCAGCGTATTTGGTCCATATTTTAAATGGTGAGGCTGTACTTCGATCTTCAGCAGGTAAGCGAAGGTTGCCCGCATAACTTTCAGCACGTGCTGGCTGATACAGCATAGTAGGAATGTCAGGGTCGACAAAAAATACCCAGAAATGATCTTCGATCACATTCAAGGCCACTTGCCCACGACATACGGGCCCCTTGATGTAACCCATT
>NZ_LWFH01000721.1:0-1280 GCF_001635725.1 Oleiphilus sp. HI0066 | reverse complement strand
GGCTCAAGTGTTTTCGTTAAAGTTCTCAACGATGAAGCGGAGCTCTATTTGCGTCGACTCTGGAATCTCTGTGATAAAACTGATCGATGGTTGTCGGATCAACTATCGTCAAACATATCCTCTGATGTGGATCCTAATGAATCTATTGATTTAGCTCGCGGTAAGGAGGCATTGAATGCCTTATTTCCTGACTTAGATTCTACTGACATTGATTATCAAGCTTGGGCGGTTGCGCAATCACTTCTTTCAAATCTTGTGCTGGTGAGTGGTGGGCCCGGTACGGGTAAAACGACAACGGCTGCAAAAATTATCTTAGCGCGTTTGTCTGCAGAGAAGTGCATAGAGAGGGCCATAGAGAAGGGCATAGAAAGTAGGCGTGCGTCATCGACGGTTTGCTTGGCACCTACTGGCAAGGCTGCACAACGCTTAGCATCGTCGCTAAGTTCTCAAGCTGAATCTTTATTGTCTAGCTTGCCGTTTGAAGAAGACTTGATTCAACACTTACGCTCTGCACTGCCAAAACGGGGTAAAACCGTTCATCGATATTTGATTGAAAACGATGTGTCGATGAGCGACTTTGATGACGATGACTACCTCAGTGATAACGAACGTTTGTTTGGCAAGCTCGAAACCTCAGCGATTCCAAATGTGCTCGTAATTGATGAATCTTCAATGATTGATTTAGCTTTAATGGAGCGTTTAAGCACGATTTTGCATCCGCAAACGTGCGTAGTGCTGTTGGGTGATCATTATCAGTTGCCTGCGGTGGAATCTGGCGATTTTTTTGCGCGTTGGGTAAAACGCTGTAAGCGTAATGCCATATCTGCTGAGCAGTTAGGGCAGCTAATTCACCTACTGCCGTTTGATATGAATGTTGAACCATCGGAGTCTGAACAGATCAATCCTCTCGTGACATTGCAAAAGAGCTATCGTTTTCACGGTGCTTTAGCGGATGTTGCGCGCCTTATTCGTGATGAGCCAGTAGAGGCTTTGCGTCATTTCCTGACAACGAACACTGACGAAGCTATTAGGTACCACTGGGTTGAGGGCAGAGCCCAGCAAGAACTCGGTGCGTTGATGGCTCATTATCAAGACTTTGTAGAGCTCGCTGAAACAAAAGCCTCATTGGCTGAACTGCAAAAATGCTTCGATCAGTTCCAAATTCTTTGTTCAACGAGACAGGGGCCTTTAGGGACGGATCAGCTCAACGAGGCCGTTCACACAAAAGCACAGAGTCGATTTTCATCAAGCCGCACTGGTGTGTATCACGGTATGCCGAT
>NZ_LWFH01000720.1:0-1009 GCF_001635725.1 Oleiphilus sp. HI0066 | reverse complement strand
CAGCAGATTGCTCCCTAACAATTACCTTGGAGCATACATGAGCAACACGCCACAGCAGCCAGCTAAAAACGCAAAGATCACCGACGCAAATATCTCCAAAACAGCATCGGTCGATGAACTTTCTATGACGCCATTTCCTGCGTCGAAAAAAATCTACGTAAAAGGTAGTCGCGACGACATTCAAGTGGCTATGCGCGAAATTGAACTAAGTCCAACCAAGCTGCAAGACGGCAAGGAAGAACATAACCCTCCAGTTCGTGTCTACGACACCTCAGGCCCATATACAGATCCAAATAAAGACATCGACGTGCGTTTAGGCTTAAGTCCAATGCGTGAAAAATGGATTCTAGAGCGCAGCGACACCGAATTGCTTGAAGGCTTCAGTTCTGAGTACGCAAACATTCGCGAGAAGAACATAGCGCTCGAGGGTTTGCGTTTTGAGTACAAGCCAAAGCCACGTAAAGCGCGTGAAGGCAAGAATGTCACGCAACTTCATTACGCGCGTCAGGGCATTATTACGCCTGAAATGGAATACATCGCAATCCGCGAAAATCTAGCGCTCAGCGAAGCTGAGCTTGAAAAAGCGGTATCGGAACAACATCCGGGTCAAAGCTTCGGTGCATCGATTCCTAAGATTATTACTCCTGAATTCGTACGTGATGAAGTTGCTCGAGGCCGCGCGGTAATTCCGAATAATATCAACCACCCTGAATCTGAACCAATGATTATTGGTCGTAATTTCCGCACCAAAGTAAACGCAAACATTGGTAATTCGGCAGTGACATCTTCTATTCAGGAAGAAGTTGAAAAGACGGTATGGGCGACACGCTGGGGTGCCGATACTGTTATGGATTTGAGTACGGGGGACAACATCCACGAAACACGTGAATGGATTATCCGAAATTCATCAGTGCCGATCGGTACCGTACCGATTTATCAAGCATTAGAAAAATGTGGTGGTGTTGCCGAAGATTTAACGTGGGAATTATTCCGAGACACACTGATCGAA
>NZ_LWFH01000719.1:0-294 GCF_001635725.1 Oleiphilus sp. HI0066 | reverse complement strand
ATTTGTTTGACCATAAGGTTCATTTGTAAGTGTGTAAGGCAAGATTAATGTGTCTACTACTAAGCTAAGTGGTATATCAATTAAGAAGAACAAACCAATGACATTACCACCTGAGCCTTGCTCTGGAGAGTTGGCTAAAACATCGAATTTAGTACCGCTATAAACTCTAGAATCAATTTGCCGAACAATTGAATCTCGTTCTTCTCTCGGCTTATCCATTTCTATGTTGGTTAAGATTGTGCCGCAACCTGAAAGTAATAGAACGAATAATAGGGTTAAAAATTTCATAGCTTC
>NZ_LWFH01000718.1:0-1318 GCF_001635725.1 Oleiphilus sp. HI0066 | reverse complement strand
CACCAACTTAGCGTTCAGATTAGCGATGCTAGCGGTAAAATCATCAAATCCTCCTCCATATCTTTCACAATGCACCGACCTTCAAAGCTAAACTAAACTCTTGATGCACCACCATGGTGCATGTAAAATCTTCATTGTGCTCTCCTCAAGTGCGAAGGATTGTTATCGAGCGATTAACAGAATAACAATCTTGGTAAATTCAATAACTTAGCTCTTATCAAAATGAATGCACCGCAAATGGTTTAATTATTGCTAGTTGTCTTAAACGGTGCGAAACCATCATATAAAGCCAGAAAAGACGAATGAAAAACCAAAACATTCAGCAATCAGTGATCCTAGACAACCTATCGACATCCGTTCTCGTTTTAGCGGAAGACTTGACGGTGCTTGATTACAACCCTGCTGCTGAAATGTTGACCCAAGTAAGCCAAAAACGCTTGGAAGCCGCGAAATTTCCTGAACTATTTAGTGACATTGAAAGTAATCTCATCGACGAGATGAAAGAGATCCTTAAAACGGGGCACTCTTACACTCAACGCGAATGTAAGATGACCTTATTAAATGGCGAACACATTCTCGTTGACTGCACTGTTTCTAGTCTGATCGCTAATAATGCGCCTTGTTTACTTGTTGAGATACAAGCAAAAGATCGATTACTTAGAATCAGCCGAGAAGAACAGCTACAAGAAAATCAAGAAACAGCGAAAATCCTCATTAGAGGCCTTGCACATGAAATCAAGAATCCTCTTGGAGGAATTCGTGGTGCGGCACAGCTCCTGTCATCGGAACTAAGCGATGAGCAAAGCGAGTATACGCAGGTAATCATAGAAGAAACGGATCGTTTACGTGATCTTGTGGACCGCATGTTAGGCACCCACAAAGCGCTCAATCTGAGCCCTCTTAACGTGCACGAAATCTTGGAGCGCGTATGTGCGCTCATTCGAGCCGAGTCAGGTAATGCAATTCGCATCGTCAAAGACTACGACCCAAGTATTCCTGAGATACAAGGAGATAAAAGCCAACTCATTCAAGGCTTCCTAAATATCGCAAAAAATGCGCTGCAAGCATTAGAGCCGCAAGCGCAATCTGGTGAAGACGCGAGTATCACTATTCGTACGCGTGCGCTAAGACAATTTACGATTGGTCAAACACGCCATCGAATCGTTGCTCGTATCGAGCTTATCGATAATGGTCCCGGCATTGATAAAAACTTCATTCAGAACATTTTCTACCCAATGATTAGCGGTCGCGCTGAAGGCACGGGCCTTGGACTGTCAATCACACAAAGTATTTTTACCAAACATAATGGTTTAGTAGA
>NZ_LWFH01000717.1:0-496 GCF_001635725.1 Oleiphilus sp. HI0066 | reverse complement strand
CTAAAAAGCAAAAAGAGTTGTTGAAAGAGTTTCAAGAGACTCTTGAAAGTGGGTCGAAGAAACATGCGCCCCAGAAGCATTCTTGGTTTGAGGGGGTTAAAAGCTTCTTTGACGACATGAAGCTTTAGTGCAGGACTGCATGCTATTTTCACCTCAAGCTTTGTTAACAGTGTACTCAAATGCTCACTTACTTCGTGTAAGCTCAGCTTTTCCGTGCACTTTCGCCTCGCTTGATGCAAAAATATCTATCCAGTAGGTGTGTGCCGAGTTTTTACTGTATAGAGTTTGGTTAGTAATTAAGCTATTTATAATTCCCGCCTTTGAGCGGGAATTTTTCATTTAAAAAAGAGGGTAAAGCAATGGTACGCATTGCAGTAACAGGTGCGATTGGCCGCATGGGTAAAATGTTGATTGAAGCTGTTCATCAATCAGCAGAAGCAGAATTAAGCGCAGCGATTGTTTTGCCAGACAGTAGTGTGATTGGTGCCGATGCAGG
>NZ_LWFH01000716.1:0-1102 GCF_001635725.1 Oleiphilus sp. HI0066 | reverse complement strand
AATGGGACTCAGATAAAGAGCAGTTGTTAGCTGTTAATAATAGCGATGATCAAATTTGCGTGGGAACAGTGTTTTTAGACGCAAGTGTTGATTCAGGTGCTGAAATCGTCGCGCAGTTAGATGAACTGAACCAAGCTGTTCCAATTCTCACGATTGGCGATGCGGGGCATTTCAATTTGGATGATGTGTTACGTAAAAAAGTCATCGCATCGCTCGAATCATCTCTGGAATACAACCAAACCATTGATAGCTTATATCGTGCTCAGTTGTACCGAGATCAATTTGCTACGAACCGGAAGCGTGGACAGCAGCGAGAAGCTGAATTGTTTAGAAGCTTGGTCGGTACTAGTCGCCCAATTCAAGAAGTTAGAGCTCTTATGGGACAAGTGGCTGACAAAGATGTTAGCGTTTTGATCACTGGTCAGTCTGGTACGGGTAAGGAAGTAGTAGCGCGCAATTTGCACTACAACTCACATCGTCGCAATGAGCCTTTTGTTCCCGTTAACTGTGGTGCTATTCCTGCTGAGCTTCTAGAAAGCGAATTATTTGGCCATGAAAAGGGCGCATTTACTGGTGCGATAACTGCCCGTTCAGGTCGCTTTGAGCTTGCTGAGGGTGGCACGTTGTTTCTGGATGAGATCGGAGACATGCCGCTAAATATGCAGGTGAAAATTCTTCGCGTATTGCAAGAAAAAACCTACGAGCGAGTCGGTGGAACAAAAACGATTCCTACTGATGTGCGTATTATTGCTGCGACGCACAAAAATCTCGAAGAGATGATCGAAGAGGGCACATTCCGAGAAGATCTGTATTACCGACTGAATGTCTTCCCGATTGAAATGCCTGCTTTAAAGGAGCGTGAGGAAGATATTCCTTTGTTGATCAACGAACTCATTTCGCGTATGGAAACTGAGAAGCGCGGATCTATTCGTTTCAACTCCGCTGCGATTTTGAGTTTATGCCGCCATGAATGGCCGGGTAATGTTCGTGAGCTTGCTAACTTAGTTGAGCGCTTGGCGATTATGTATCCTTATGATGTGATTGGTGTTAAAGAGCTTCCACAGAAGTACCGTCATGTTGAGGTAGAGGATGAGTTCCTTGA
>NZ_LWFH01000715.1:0-891 GCF_001635725.1 Oleiphilus sp. HI0066 | reverse complement strand
CCTTTTCTCCAGTTACACCGCGTTATAACTCAGCCATTTCGCTAATTGTTGATTCCAGCTCAGCATAATACGGGTTGTAGGTTAAGCGGGCATGTACTTTACCTTTTTCTGTATAGCCCCATGCTGAGTACCATACTTCGCGGCCATCGTTGCAGTGCTTAAGATCTCGCAAGCTCATACTATTCAAACACATGGTTCTCTCTGCTTGCTCGCCGTAGTAAAAGTTAGAGGGCGCAAATAGTGGGCTCATATGCGATCCAGTACTTATACGTTTGTCAGCAATACGCATCGATTCAAACAAGATACTTGGTTCGTCGAAACGGGACTCACCATACCAAATGGTTTGATTAGTTGGATGATTGAAATGCTGGCTAAACAATTCTTGTGTTTCTTCAGGGTCAATCACGCTATCTGCTTCACTCATAATTAATAGAGCAGGTACAGAAATGGTATTTTCTTCAAGCAGATCACGCACACGTTGCGCACTTTCGGAATAGGCGATCGCACCGTTAATCGGTGCCGAGGTATAGCGTGCTAAATTTTGCTCTTCGGTTTTGTAGCCATCCACAAACAGAGAGACAAAAGGCGCGAATTTCTCGAGTATTGGTGCACGTGATTGATAACCGGGTGAAACTAAAATCAGCCCATCTACATTGCCGCGTTCTATCGTGTTGATGGTAATAAGGTTGGCTCCGGTTGAAAAACCGCCTAGCCATACTTCATCGTATTCTCCCTTTAATNGCTCGGCGTAATGGTCAACGATCGTTTGCCAGTCTTCATAGCTAGGCAACATGAGATCCTCAGGCTTACTACCATGCCCGGGAAGCAAAAGTGACTGCACATAGAAACCTTGCTCAGCCATAGTGTTGCCTAAATCTGAAAAGCTATAGG